>CAMTPA010000009.1 GCA_947074275.1 uncultured Bacteroides sp. | reverse complement strand
TACACTAATCTTAACACTCTTTCCCTACACGACGCTCTTCCGATCTCAACCTGATTGCAAAATAAAACCATTATTTTTACCACGAAATGAAGAATAACCGATTCATATTACTACTTATGATGTGGGCAACTATCGTGTTGCTTATAGTTCCTCTTATTCCTCATCATCACGACGGTGGCCTTATACATCTGAGTTATAATATCGACGATAGCGACACACCGTGTTCTAAAAATCATCAAGAGTCACATTCGGATGACGATTCTTGCTGTAATGACACTACCTGCAAAGCACGATTCAAATCGCACGCTGCTTCAATGGAGTGTAGTCAGGCACCTCACCACTTCTTTATTGCTATTCTTTTCGATGATTATGCAATCAGACGCCTGCTCAGTCCGCAAAAACAAGGGTTGGCATATTGCCATCATTACATAGAATCGCTTCACGGCACCAATATCACAAGTGCCTTTGCCCTACGTGGGCCTCCTCATACATTGTAACTATATCACGCACATATAGAAATCTGCTTATGATTGTTTGTATCTAAAAAATCCCTTTTAAAGATACATACAACCAAACATCGCATACATACGTTGTATAAAAACAAATCTATAAAATTATTATAAACGCATAGCAATTTTACAGTTATGAAAAAATATATCTTTTTAGGACTATTGGCTGTTTTCGCTTTTAGCTCTTGCAACCGTTCTCACAATGGACATAGCCATAATACCGATAATCACAGCCACGTAGCGGGTGAAAAGCACTCTGAAAATGATGGTCACAACCATCAAGATGGCGAATCGTGCAATAGCGATACAAAAGAACCCGATGAGAGCCACGCTGACGAGATTATAATGACAACCGAACAAGCTAAAGCGGCTGGAGTAGAGGTAAACACCATACAACCCACCACATTCAGACAGGTGATAAAAACCAGTGGTCAGGTGTTGGTGGCACAAGGAGACGAATCTGTGGCTGTGGCAACCGTAGCTGGTATTGTAAGTTTCAACGGTCTTATAACACAGGGCAAAAGTGTGAGTAAAGGCACTTCGCTCATCACCATATCATCGAGCAACATCGCCGATGGTGATCCTGTGCAACGTGCTCGCATCGCTTACGACATAGCAAAAAAAGAGTACGACCGTATGGCCGCACTCGTTGTCAACCAAATTGTTTCGGAAAGAGAGTTTGCACAAGCCAAACAAAATTTTGAGAATGCTCGTATTAGCTACGAAGCTTTGGCAAGTGGCAGCACAGGAAACGGTGTTGCTATCAAAGCCCCTATCAGCGGATATGTAAAAAACACATTGGTGAGTGAAGGTGACTACGTAACAGTGGGACAACCCTTGGTTAGTGTCACTCAAAATCGCAAATTGTTTCTCCGTGCCGATGTTTCGGAAAAATACTATCCTGCATTGACTACGATTCAGTCAGCCAACTTTCAAACACCCTATGACAACCGGGTGTATGAATTGAGTGCTTTGGGTGGCAAATTGCTTTCTACTGGCAAGACTGCCGAAGCCAATTCATTCTATGTGCCTGTAATCTTCGAATTCGACAATAAAGGTGACATAGTGCCTGGTTCGTTTGTGGAAATTTACTTGCTATCTACTCCTATGACCAATGTGATTGCATTGCCTCGTGCCGCCTTTACCGAAGAGCAAGGGCTACACTTTGTATATCTGCAATTGGACGAAGAGGGATACAAACGTCAAGAAGTGACTTTGGGTGTCGACAATGGTGTAGACATTCAAGTACTTTCGGGAGTAAAGCCAGGTGATGCCGTAGTCACTAAAGGAGCTTATCAGATACGGTTGGCTTCAGTTTCTTCTGCAATTCCTCACGGTCACGAACATTAAAAGAGGAGGCAAAGGTATGTTGAATAAAATATTGCAATTTTCGTTGCACAACCGCATCGTGGTTTTGGCAGCATCTGTTATATTAATAGTGGTGGGCACATACACAGCGATGAACACCGATGTGGATGTATTCCCCGACTTAAATGCACCTACCGTGGTGGTGATGACCGAAGCAAACGGTATGGCTGCCGAAGAGGTGGAGCAGTTGGTTACGTTCCCCATTGAGACTGCAGTAAACGGTGCGACGGGTGTGCGACGGGTTCGTTCGTCGTCTACCAACGGCTTTTCGGTGGTGTGGGTAGAGTTCGATTGGGGAATGGATGTCTATTTGGCACGCCAGATAGTGAGTGAGAAGTTGGCTGTTGTTGATGAATCACTTCCTCCCAATTCGGGTAGCCCCACATTAGGTCCTCAATCGTCTATTTTGGGCGAGGTTATGATTATTGGTGTAACGGCCGATTCTACCTCAATGATTGATTTGCGCACCATTGCCGACTGGACAATTCGTCCTCGTTTGCTATCTACTGGCGGAGTGGCTCAGGTTGCTGTGTTGGGAGGGGATATTAAAGAGTATCAAATACAGTTAGATCCTCTACGAATGCGTCATTATGGGGTCTCGCTCGACGAAGTAATGACCGCAACACGCAGTATGAACCTCAACGCCAATGGGGGGGTGCTCTACGAGTATGGCAATGAATACATTGTGCGTGGCGTGCTGGCTACCGACCAAATTGAAGATATAGGCAAAGCAATGGTGAAAAGCGTGAATGATTATCCTATTTTGCTCGAAGACATTGCCGACGTGGTGATTGGTCCTAAAGCTCCAAAACTGGGCACTGCCTCCGAGCGTGGAAAACCCGCCATACTACTTACTGTGACTAAACAACCTGCCACCAGCACCATCGAGTTAACGGGCAAACTCGAAGAAGCTCTTGCAGAGGTAAAAAAAAGTCTGCCTTCCGACGTAAACATATCCACCGATATTTTCCGCCAAAGCCGTTTCATCGAAAACTCGATTGACAATGTAAAAAAATCGTTATTCGAAGGCGGTATCTTCGTGGTTATCGTGTTGTTTTTGTTTCTTGCTAATGTGCGCACCACTGTTATTTCGTTGGTCACACTCCCTATCGCCATTTTAGTTTCTATTCTCACACTACATATTTTAGGAATGACTATCAACACGATGAGCCTTGGTGGTATGGCAATTGCTATTGGTTCGCTGGTAGATGATGCCATTGTGGATGTAGAAAACGTGTACAAACGCTTGCGCGAAAATCGCTTACTCCCTAAAAGTGAACAGTTGCCAGTAAAAGAAGTGGTATTCAAAGCTTCCAAAGAGGTGCGTATGCCAATCTTAAACTCTACACTTATTATCGTCACCAGCTTTATACCTCTTTTCTTTCTTACAGGGATGGAAGGACGTATGTTGGTACCACTTGGAGTAGCATTTATTGTAGCTTTGTTTGCGTCTACCATAGTAGCACTTACACTGACTCCCGTGCTTTGTTCTTACCTACTGAATAAAGAAAAAAAGAAAAAAGAAGAGGAAGGCAAAGAGCCGCTCATCACTCGCAAGATGAAAGAGGTTTATGGCAGAATGTTGTCGTGGGTATTGTGTCACAAAACAGTTACATTGAGTAGTACCATCGCTCTGTTTGTGGTAGCAGTTGTTTGTTTCTTTACGTTGGGTCGCTCGTTTCTACCTCCGTTCAACGAAGGTTCGTTTACAATCAATGTATCTTCGTTGCCTGGCATTTCGCTCGAAGAAAGCAATAAGTTGGGCGAACGTGCCGAATTGTTGTTATTGTCAGTTCCTGAAATTCAAACTGTGGCTCGGAAAACAGGACGTGCCGAACTCGATGAACACGCATTGGGAGTGAACACCTCCGAGATAGAAGCCCCTTTTGTGCTGGACAAACGCACCCGTGCAGAGGTAGCCAACGAGGTGAGAGAGAAGTTGAGTACCTTGGTTGGGGTAAACATTGAAATCGGGCAACCTATCAGTCATCGAATTGATGCAATGCTTAGTGGAACAAAAGCCAACATTGCTATTAAGTTGTTTGGTGACAACCTGACACAAATGTTCAATTTAGGAAACGAGATAAAAGCGGCTATCGAAAGCGTGCCTGGCATAGCCGATTTGAATGTGGAACAACAAGTGGAACGTCCGCAACTAAAAATTTCACCCAAACGTGAGATGCTTGCTAAATATGGCATTACGCTTCCTGAATTTTCGGAGTATGTCAATGTATCATTGGCTGGCGAGGTGATTTCGCAGGTGTACGACAAAGGAAAAGCTTTCGACCTAATAGTGAAGGTGAAAGATAGCCAACGTGATGAGGTTGAAAAGATTCGCAACCTCACTATCGACACCAACGATGGGAAAAAAGTCCCGTTGAACTATGTGGCAAATGTTACTTCAGTGGTAGGCCCCAACACCATCAGCCGCGAAAACGTAAAACGAAAGATTGTAATTTCTGCCAATACATCCGACCGCGATTTGCGCAGTGTGGTGAATGATATTCAAGAGATTATCAATACTAAGATTCAATTGCCCGAAGGGTATCACATTGAGTATGGCGGACAATTTGAAAGTGAACAAGCTGCAAGCCGCACCTTGCTACTCACCTCATTGATGAGTATCGTCATCATCTTCTTGCTGCTCTATCACGAGTTTCGCAATCTAAAAGAGTCGGGAGTTATTCTGCTCAATCTGCCATTGGCCTTGATTGGTGGTGTATTTGCTTTACTCATCACTACGGGCGAAATTAGCATTCCTGCCATCATCGGATTCATTTCGTTATTTGGCATCGCCACACGCAATGGTATGCTATTGATTAGCCACTACAACCATCTGCAACGAGTAGAAGGGATGAACCTGTATGATAGTGTTATTCACGGTTCGCTCGATCGTTTGAACCCTATTATTATGACAGCACTTTCATCGGCTTTGGCATTGATTCCTTTGGCCATTGCAGGCGACCAACCGGGCAACGAGATACAAAGTCCAATGGCCAAAGTAATTTTAGGTGGTTTATTAACCTCCACTTTTCTCAATGGCTTCATCATACCGATTGTATATCTATTGATGAATCGCAAAAACAAGAGTGTAGAATCGCACCATTTAGTAACCAATGAAGAGAATAAATAACGTATATGAAAAGAATTGCATTATATAGCCTGATGCTCGTTGCTTTTGCAACGGCACAGGCACAAACCACGATTGATGATGTGTTGCAGTCTATCTCTGCAAACAACAAGGAGCTGCAAGCCAACGCTCAACTTACCGAAGCACAGAAGTTGGAAGCTCGCACCGACAACAATCTACCCGACCCCACCGTGTCGTATGCGCATCAATGGCGTGCGGATGATAATAAGGATAAGCTTGGCGAATTGATTGTTTCACAAAGTTTTGATTTTCCTACACTCTATGCCAGCCGCTCTAAACTGAACAAAATGAAGTCGACTGCTTACGATGCACAGGCTATGGCATATCGGCAAGAGGTGTTGCTGCAAGCCAAAGAAGTTTGTTTAGACATTATTATGCTGAGACAGGAACTGGCTCTGCTCACAGAGCGTTTACACAATGCCAACGAGCTTGCCACACTCTACAAACAACGTTTGCAGGCTGGGGATGCCAACATACTCGAAACAAACAAAATTAATCTGGAGCTGCTGAATGTGAAAACAGAAGCGAGCCTCAACGCAACAGCTCTACGAAACAAAATGCAAGAACTTGTGGCATTGAATGGCAATATTCCTCTATCGTTTGATGCCGACGCTTATTCAGCCATTGTTTTGCCTACCGATTTTGATATGCTAAAAACAGAAGTGATTGCCGCCGACCCCAACCTGCAATCGCTGATGAACCAACGCAATGCGCTTCGCCAACAAGTATCGGTAGACAAGCAAGGATGGATTCCGAAACTTGAGTTGGGATATAGACTGAATACCGAAACGGGCGCAACCTACAATGGCCTTGTAGTAGGTGCATCCATCCCCATCTTTCAGAATCGCAATAAGACAAAAGTGGCCAAAGCACAGTTACTTAACAATGATTTCTTGCAAGAGAATGCTACACTTCGCATTGAGTCTACTCTGCTTCAAAACTACCGTGAAGCTCAGTCGCTATACACATCGATGAACGAGTATCAACAAACTTTTCAATCGCAACAAGATCTTCGCTTGCTAAAACAGGCTCTCACGGGTGGACAAATCAGTATGATAGAGTATTTTGTAGAGGTTTCGGTGATTTACCAAAGCAAGCAAAACTATTTGCAGCTCGAAAATCAATACCAAAAGCTGATGGCTCAGATTTATAAATTTCAGCTGTAAGTGCAAATAAATATCAGAAGGAAAACATTGATATTCTAAATTTGTTATTTAACTTTGTTGAGAACAAGTTGCAACAAGCAAACTGAATTATTTATTATTCAAGTAAAAAATACAACGATTATGATTAGTAAGAAATTGGAAGAGGCACTGAATGCCCAAGTCAATGCTGAGTTTTATTCAGCTTATTTCTATTTGTCTATGTCGGCCGACTTTGCTGTGAAAGGTCTGCCCGGATTTGCCAACTGGATGAAGGTACAATTTAAAGAAGAGCAAGACCACGCACAAAAACTGTTCAACTACATCATTGCACGTGGTGGCGCACCCAAGCTAATGGCCGTGGATGGTGTAAAAACCTCTTGGGATACTCCGCTCGAAGTATATACCGACACATTGGAGCACGAGCGCAAAGTGACCGAAGCTTTCAACAAGCTATACAAGATAGCACTCGAAGAAAACGATTTTGCAGCACAATCGTTCCTGAAATGGTTTATCGACGAGCAGGTAGAAGAGGAAGAAAATGTGATTGCTATTATTGACGCATTGAAGTTGATTGGCGACAACGGTTACGGACTTTATTCGATGGATAAAGATTTGAGCAGCCGCACTTTTACATCGGCTCTTGCTGAATAGAAAAATCAGCTATTAACAAATAAGAACTCAACTGTTCATAGTTTGCAAGTCACTTATTAAGGGTTGACTTGCAAATTGTGAACAGTTTTTTGTATGCCTTGCCAACAAAGCCTACAAGCATACCTACAAGACGGTTCTTACTCTACAATCTTTATCTCATCGGGCAAATAGCCACTACGTATGCGCCATTCTTGGGGATAAAGGTTGTTGGCACGATTGCCGATATTCTTCACAAACCCCAAGGGTGTTTGCTTATAGGTGATTAGTACATATCCTTTGGGAGTGGAGTCGTGAAGCACAATGGCCTCTTTGCGCAAGTAGGCAATAGCCTGTTCGTAGTTCACGTCTTGAGTTGCGAACGCCCCTTCGCTGCGAAGCACACTCATCGCCAACGAATGGTGAGGAATGAGATCACGTCCTTTGACCTCGCCCAACCCAATGCCAGCTTGCACCACCCGAAGCGATGAGCGAAGCTTCTCTATCTCTTCGACATAGCAACGTGGCACAGCGGTGATAAGCGTATCCGTCACTTGCAACTCATACTCAGTCGAGTCGTTCAGCCACTTTTGGGCTATCTCTAAATGTTCTTTGCCAACTGGCGAAGCGTTTTTTTTCTGCTTATTTTCTTTTTTCTTACGGTTCTTCTTCTCTTGCCATTTTGCTTCATCACCCTCTTCATCGTGTGGTTTGCGCACCAGCGCCAAGAAGAAACCCTCACCTTTGGTGCGTGAAGGCAGAAAGCGATATACAGGAAAGTCGGCTCCAGCAAGCAGATTGCCCGTGATGTTCCATTCGGAGCGGATATCTATGGGTAGCACTTCAGCTCCAAACTCTTTTATCATCCACCGCACGTTTTCTTCGTTTTCTAATGTATTGTAGGTACACGTGCTATATATCAAAATTCCACCGGGCTTCAAGCAGCTCCATATATCGGTTATGATTCGTCGCTGACGTTGCCAGCAAATCTCCACATTATCCACACTCCACTCGTCGATAGCTATTGTGTCTTTGCGAAACATCCCCTCGCCAGAGCAGGGAACATCGGTCAATATCACATCGAAGAAAGAGGATAACGAGGTGAAATCGGCTGGGTCATTGTTGGTCACCACCACATCGGGATAACCCCATTTGGTGAGATTCTCGTCAAGTATCTGCGAACGATTGCGCATCACTTCATTGGATACCAACAGGCTACCAGCAGGCAGTGTGGTGCGTGCGTGTGTAGACTTCCCTCCCGGTGCTGCGCATAGGTCGAGCATCTTCACAGGTTCGTCCGCAAGATGTTGTCGCAAGGCTTGCTCTACAAACATAGACGATGCCTCTTGCACGTAATAGCAGCCCGCATGAAACAAGGGGTCGAACGTGAAGGTCAAACGCTCATCCAGATAAAAACCCTCGATAGTCCAAGGCACATCGGCTGTTTGAAGCTTGAATTGCACCTTTTTTTTAGGATTCAAACGAATGCTCACGGGAGGAGTTTCGTTCAAAGCATCGACCAACTTTTGATAAGCATCTTCACCCAATAGGTCTTGGGTGTAGCGAACAAAGGAAGCGGGTAATTTCATCATCTGTTGAAGTATAAATGAGTTGTCGCACCATGCGGAAAGACAATTTATTAACTATATTGCTGCAAATATCAAAAAAAAACATTCTCTTTGCAACTTTCGTCAACACGAACTACGTCTAATGGACAAAGAATAAATAAAAACAGTATAGATATGAAACAGATTTTAATCACCGCCATTTTGTTGTTGGCCACTTGCAACATTGCATTTTCGCAAAAAGCAACAGTGACTGTTACAGACAGTGCTAAAGGGAAAAAGAGCGTCACCGTTATCAATCAAAAAGGAGTTAGTACCACTTACGTACCCTCGTATACCGACACTGACGAAGATGGCATTACGGTAGAAAGCACCGTTATCTCCGACAGCATTGTAGACAATGCAATGGATTACTCGATGGGAATTGACACTTTCAACTTCGACAACGATTTCTTCAAGAACATCGGCTCTACGGCAGCCGCAGGAGTTACATTAGCTTTCTTCGCCATTGCTGTTGTTTTTGCCTTTCCGCTTCTTGTCATCTTTTTAGTATTTTACTTTCGTTATCGCAACAAAAGAGAGCGGTATCGCTTAGTAGAGAAGGCATTGGAAGCAGGGCAACCCATTCCCGATGAGTTTTTGAAGGAGAACTTGAAAGCCAATGTGGAAGCCGACACAAAAGGCATCAAGAATATGTGTGTAGGCGTAGGGTTGTTCATCTTCTTGTGGGCGTTGACAGGTAGCTTCGGATTGGGTTGCATCGGTATCCTTGTCTTCTGTTCAGGTCTTAGTTCATATTTGATAGCACGAAAAAACAACCGCACGAACAACGAAAAATGAATCAACTGAACGACATATCATTGGTAGCGCAGGTCGTGGTGTTTCGCAACACCAAGGCCTTCGACCAGTTGGTGCAAAAGTATCAATCGCCTATCCGCCGGTTTTTCTTAAATCAAACTTGTGGCAATGGCGAACTTAGCGATGACTTAGCACAAGATACGTTCATCAAAGCATATACAAACATTACATCCTTTAAAAATCTTTCAAATTTCTCAACGTGGCTTTATCGAATTGCGTATAATGTGTTTTATGATTATATTCGCAGCCAGAAGCAAACAGCCGATTTAGATGCACGAGAGATTGACAACAATTATTGCACCGAGCAAATCAATGTAGGGCAAAAAATGGATGTATATCAAGCTTTAGGTCAATTGAAGGAAACAGAACGTACCTGTATAACGTTGTTCTATATGGAAGACGTTAGCATCGACAAAATATCGACTATCACAGGCATCCCGACAGGAACAGTAAAAAGCCACTTGTCGAGAGGAAAAGAGAAAATGGCTTCTTATTTAAAACAAAACGGTTATGATGGAAACAGATGATAAATTGATACGCTCCTTTTTTGAAGAAAACAAAAAAGAGATTGCCGACAGAGGATTTAGCCGTCGAGTGATGCGCAGTTTACCTCGGCGTAAAAATCGTATTTTTAAGGCACTTACCATAGCCATAGGCATTGCAGCCTTTGGCCTGTTCATCGCCTACGATGGATTGTTGGGGTTAATCTATATCATTCGAGACTTGTTTATAGCAATTGCACAAAACAGCAATCTATACACCGACCCTAAATCAATCATCATTGCCGTGGTGGTATTGGCCGTATTGGGTTTTAGCAAAATCTGCTCTTTATCAGACTAAACACTTCGTTCGTATATAATGCAAAATCGCCTTGTTGAAAACACATCAACAAGGCGATTTTTGTATTATTTCAATTGTTACATTGCTTTTATTGTGGCACAGGAGTCAAAGGAGTGCCAGTTTCATTTACTTCCGTCCACGGATTGACAGTAGCATTGGCAATAGTCACCTTATCTTCGTTTAGCAACACTTTATACACATACGATGAGCCAGCAGCAAGTTGACTATTAATCAATGGAATGCCAACAGAATAGGCCATTGGAGTGCTCTGCCCATTCACATAAGCAGAAAAATCCATATTCAAACTACCCGAGTATCCCAAAGGTAGCAAGATTTGCTGACAAATGGAATCGGTGATAGCCATATCAATCGTTCCCGATAGAGTATGAGATGGGTTTATAATTCCTGTATATATATCTAAATATTCAGAAGTAGTAGATGGTGCAGAAATAGAAGCCGTATTAATAGAATCAATCGTAGTAGTAGCAGCACTCGACCCAATAATTACAATCACTTGCGAAGCAGCGTGATTAAAGTTTAAGTCGAAAGAGGTAGCACCACTCACCGTTTCTTTTTCCATTACACAGCTCAAATAATCCACTCCATTACTTAATGTTGATGAAGTAAAGCCTGTATCAAAGTTTGTCACCGTAGGAGGTAATACCGATTGATTTCCTATCGAAAGTGCATAAAAGTCGTAAGTTCCCGAAGGCAAAGAAAGCCCTGAACCCGAAACAGGAGTCAAAACACCACTCTCTAAAGTTTGATAATTGGTGGCAGCTATATCGTCGCCCATATTCTGAAAGGTATATACAGTTACATACCGATCTTTTTGCAATGGAGTGGCTGCATCAGCACGAGTCACGGTTATAGCCTCCTTGTTCACACTGGCCTTAAAGCGCACCGCATACTTCGTTTCGGTAGTACCTCCCGAACTATCTCCCGAATTACCATCACACTCATAATAGTAATTCTTCACACAACCTGTCATACAAAGAGCAAAAAAGGCTATGCCCAAAGCACTTAATATACATTTTTTCTTTCTCATAATTAATAAATGGTTAGGTCTAATATTTATAGTTCTAATCTCTAAGTCTTCATACAACAAAACAAAACGATATTGGTTTATTTCATATTTTATCTTTTTATTAATCAATGAGTAAGAAAAACAAAAGTTCATTGTAGAGTTTTTCCATTTACTCCACAATGAACTTTATTTAGTTTACTTTTAAAAAGCCTTCTCTACTTCGGCAAATTAAAAGCCACAGTCATTTCTTTCATTTGTTCTTGGCTCATTCCATCGGGTTCGAAGCCCATACTTTTTGCATTGATGTAGATTTGAGCCGATTTGCTCAATACATCCACTTGATCGAAAGCATCCATAATATCTTCGCCCACTGCTGTTACGCCGTGTTTTTCCCACATTGTCACATCGTAATCTTCAAGCTCCTTAATAGTGGCTTCGGCAAGGCCAATAGAGCCGGGAAGCGCATAAGGAATAATACCTAAACCACGAGGACAAAATGCTTTTGTTTCGGGAATCATACTCCAAAGCAGATTGGTCAATACATCTTTCTCTAAAAAAGGCTTGTGATGGCTCATCGCAATCAATTCGATAGGATGTGTGTGTAGCGATGCTTTGTAGCTTGAACCTTTACTCAACAAGAAGTTGTGCATAGACAAGTGAGCAGGAAGTTCCGAAGTTGGCATCACCACTTCATCGGCAATAATCACGTAGTTGGCACAGTCGTCGAGGATGCGGATGATTGAACCGTTTTCCATTGGCCAACGAGCCAAGTCGCGCATACGTTTGTTAGTGCCCTTGCAATAGAAGTAGCAACCTTTGATATGGGACAAAGTAGTTCCGATTGGTTTTACATCGCTAATGGCTGGCATTGCTTTTATTTCATCATCCACAAACTCGGTGATGTTTACCACAATGTTACCACCGTTGCGTTCGGCCCAACCTTTTTGCCATAGGTATCCAGCAACTTCGGCAGTACGTGCTACCTCTTTTGCCAATTCGGGACGGTTATCTAATATTGATTTCATTTTCTTATTTATATGATTTAGAATTAACTTATCTGTTTATGCAGCAATCATATTTGCGACATAGCCACCAACACGATTGACGATATTAAGACGAATAAACCAAGAATCAACACGGTGATGGTGCTAATTCCCACTCCTTTCCACTCTTTGAGAATGATGCCCCACACATTGCTAAAAGTCACATTGAGCGACATCAAGATGCTCCACGAAAAAGCAAGTAGCAATGGATTGTCTACCAAGAAGCTTTTGCCCATTTCCAGCCCAAAGAATTGCGAATACCACAACACACCAGCCAACGCACAAAACAGGACGTTTGTAGAGAGTTGTTTTCCACTAACCGAAAGATACTCTTTGCCCGTTTTGTTTTTGATGTTTTGCTGAATGCAATAAATGGCATTGGTGAAGAAACCTCCTAAAGTGACCAGAAAAACAATAGGCAAACCAGCGTAAAGCGGATCTACTCCATTGGCAAGAGCCATCTCTTTGATGGGTGCTCCGGCTGCAAGCCCTAATGCAAAGCAGGCACTCATCACCCCTGCGAGCAACGCTACCAACAAGCCTTTAGTCAAAGCGAAATCTTTTACCGCTGCTTTCTTTTCTTCTTCGGTCATATTTTTGGAACGAAGGCTACCGGCATAGCCTATGATAGCAATACCTGCCAGCGTGACACAAACTCCAATGAGCAACATCAACCCTTCGCCTTCAAAAAGATTGTCGCCTGCAAACAAGGCAGGAAACAACGTGCCGAAAGCAGAGCAAGTACCCAAAGCAATACTCTGACCAAGTGCTACCCCTAAATAGCGCATACTCAAGCCGAAGGTCAAGCCGCCAATGCCCCAGAGCACACCGTAGATGATAGAACCCCACGCACCGCCAGCACTCCATAAGTCTATTAAATTCCCATCGCAAGGAACACCAAGCAACGCTCCTAAAAACGGAAACACCAACCAAGCAAACACTCCTTGTGTGAGCCAAAAGTTTTCCCACGACCATTCTTTCACTTTGTTGATGGGCACATACGAGCTACTTTGCCCAAAGCTACCTATTGCTATAATTAAGAGTCCTAACAGTGTGTTCATCGTTCTGTCTTTCTTGTTTTTATTGTCTACTGATTAATTATCGTTTTGAAGTTGTTTCCGCTTCGTATTGTTGTACTTCGGCAATGAAAGCCTCGCCCACAGGAACGTTGTTTCTAAAACAGAACATATCCCACACAGCATTCCAAGGTAGCGATTTCGATTCTTCCAACAAAGCAAGACGCTCGAAGTATTGGCCATTGGCTTCGTATTCGCGAAGTTTTGCCAATGGTTCGAGCAACGCTTGCATCAAGCATTTTTGAGTGGCACGACTACCTACTACGTAGGCGCCAATGCGGTTGATACTTGCATCGAAATAATCAAGACCAATATGAACACGATCCAGAGCATCGCAGCGAACGATTTCTTTTGCCAATTCCAGAGTATCGTCGTTCATTATTGTCACGTGGTCGCTATCCCAACGAATGGGGCGGCTCACGTGAAGCATTATTTCAGGAATATAAAGCAGTAAAGAGGAAATCTTGTCTGCCACGCTTTCGGTTGGGTGAAAGTGTCCGGTGTCCAATGTCACAATCTTCTGACGGCTCACACCATAGCCAATGTAAAAGTCGTTGGAACCTACTGTATAGCTTTCGAGACCGATACCAAATACTTTCGATTCGATGCAGTCTTTCATATAATCGTATTCTGTCTCGAATATTTGATCCAAAGAGTCCTTCAATAGCTCACGATAAAGCATCCGGTTCACCGTTTGATCTTTGCTACCATCGTGTACCCAAAGATTCATTATACAAGGGTCGTTTTGAAACTTACCTATTTCATTGGCAATGTGACGGCTGCGTTTTGTATGTTCAATCCAGAATTGACGAATCTCTTCATCGGGATTAGACAATGATAAATCGCCACTCTTAGCGTGCGAGAAAGAAGATGAGTTGAAGTCTAACTTCATATTGTGCTCTTTTGCCCACTCCATCCATCCTTGAAAGTGTTTTGGCTCTATTTGATCGCGGTCTACAAACTCACCACCAAAATCACCATAGATAGCGTGCAGATTCAGGCGGTGTTGCCCTGGAATGTAACTCGTGGCCTTCAATATATCGGCACGAAGCTCTTCCATATTGCGTGCCTTGCCGGGATAGTTGCCCGTGGCTTGAATCCCCCCCGACAATGAATCGCCCGAGTTTTCAAATCCCGACACATCATCGGCTTGCCAACAATGCAGCGACAATGGCACGTTTTGCAATTTGGCCATCGCTTGCTCCACATCTACACCTACGGCTGCATAACGCTCCACCGCAATATCATACGCTTTCTTAATTAGTTCTTCTTTCATGACAGTATTTTTTAAAATGTATATATGCTATATCCCAGTCGGTAGTATCCTGTGGCAAATAGGTTTGTGTAGGAACCGACTTGTTGATTTGTTTTCTCATCTCTTCAATGGTTTTCACCACGCCAGCAGTCATCGCCTGCATCATCACGTTGCCAATGGCAGTAGCTTCAGAGGGGCCAGCCACTACTTTCAAATGGGTAGCATCGGCAGTGAATTGGTTGAGCAACGCATTGCGACTACCTCCACCAATGATGTGCAGCGTGTCGATTGAGTTTGTAGTAAGTCCTTGCAAATCTTCCAGCACCTGACGATAGCGCAGTGCCAAGCTCTCGAAAATGCAACGGGTGAATTGTCCACGTGTTTCGGGTATGGGCTGACTGGTCGATTCACAATATTCGCAAATCGCTTTCTCCATCGATGATGGATTAGCAAACAGTTTATCATCGGGGTTGATAAGGCTACGAAAAGGTTCGCACTCTTTGGTTTCTTCTATCAATTCGGGATAGGAAGTCTCTCCCCACCCTGCACGGCAACGTTCGAGCAACCACATTCCGCACACGTTTTTCAGCAAGCGAATGGTTCCGCCAATACCACCTTCGTTGGTAAAATTGAGCGCAGCAGTATCTTTGGTAATTACAGGTTTATCCGTTTCTATGCCAATAAGCGACCAAGTGCCACTGCTCAGATAAGCAAAATTCTTATCCATTGCTGGCACAGCAGCCACCGCCGACCCTGTGTCGTGTCCGGCCACTGCAACCACAGGTATTGCGCCAAGCCCTGTCATACGTTGCACCTCGGGAGTAAGTGTGCCGATGGTATGCCCCGGGTAAACAAATTCTCCAAAGTTATCCTCGGTCAGCCCCACAGCCGATAGCAATTCGGGCGAAAGCTTTTTGGTGCGTGCGTCTACCAATTGCGCTGTGCTGGCTATGGTGTATTCGGTCACCAATTTGCCCGTAAGCATATAACTAAGCGCATCGGGCATAAAGGCAATTTTATGAGCCGCTTCCAAAGCACTGTCCTTATTTCGTTTCATCGTATCGAGCTGAAACAGCGAGTTGAAGTTCATTACCTGAATACCTGTAATATCATATACCTGTTTGCGAGGCACACGAGCAAAAAAAGCATCGGGAGCACCCTCGGTATGTGGGTCGCGGTAAGCGTAAGGCTGGCGAAGAATTTGTCCGTCTTTGCCGATACACACAAAGTCTACCCCCCACGTATCTACCCCAATAGAGGCGATGGGTAAGTTTCGTTGCGCCACGATGCGCAATCCTTCGATGATGTGGCGGTAAAGTTCGTTTATATCCCAATAGAAGTGCCCTCCAATTTCAATCAGGTGGTTGGGAAAACGATTTATCTCTTCAATTTCAAGTCCCTTCTCCGTAAGAGAAGAAACAATGGTACGTCCGCTGGTAGCACCAAGGTCTACCGCAAAAAAGGAGTGTTTCATTGTTATTATTTTCGATTGAATGCTACGCAGCAGAAAGGCTTGGAGCACTCACGTTACAATCAAGATTAAGACTATGCGCATCGCTGTTTTGTACTCACATCGACACACTTTTCAACAAAGGTTCTTTAGCTACTCATCATTCCTGTTTAAGCTACCAGCAAATTTAAGCATCTATTTCAAAAACACAGCAAAAATACGAAGCAAACAATTGGGATATAAAATATTACATCTTCAAACAAGCAACATCAGGTATCACAACACCCGGATGTTATGCACCACAACATCCGGATGTTGTACACCAAAACATCCGGGTGTTTTATATCAAAACATGGGGATGTTTTGTCTATTGTATCTATATATCCTCAGAGTTAACAATGCTATTAGCAAGAAACAACAACAAATACATCGACACCAGATTGTTTTATTTATTAAAGTAGAATGCCTTGCTACAAGCACTTTTAACACTATACGTACTAAATCCATCGGACATATCACTCAACTTTTAAAACAAAAAATACAATTTTCCACTCATTTTCTTGTTTATTTAAAACTATTTTGGCTATATTTGTAACTTATTAAATCTATCTATCAACAATTTTACACTTTATCTAAAATCTATCGTAAAATGACTAAGGTTATGAAATTAAGAATTAGACGGTTTTCTTCGTTGATTCTTAAAAGACCAATGGCACTGCTATACTCCTTGCTGATTATAGTTTTGTGCATCGATGTACTAAGCAATATGCGCGATTATTCGGGTCTTGATTTCTTCAGGTCAGCAGCTTTAATTTTGATTCTGTTATGGGGTATCCGTTGGGATCATAAAAAATATCTGCAATCTTAAAGCGTCAGTAAACTAAAACAATAGTCGATAAGCTAACAAGCCATTGTTACTTATCGACTTTTTTGTTTCTTCGTAGTCACAAAGCTTATATTTTAATGAAATCGAGTTGAAAATCGGCTTTTTTATGTAAGTTTGCGCTATTCTTAAACTTTTAAAATTAAAATCGACTTATGGCAAAATACAAACGAATCTTACTGAAGCTTAGCGGCGAAAGTTTGATGGGCGATAAGAAAAGCGGTATCGACGAAAAGAGATTGGCGGAATATGCCACCCAAATCAAAGAGATTCAAGAAATGGGCGTACAGATAGGTATCGTGATAGGTGGCGGTAATTTTTTTAGAGGACTTACTGGTGCAGGAAAAGGATACGACCGTGTGAAAGGTGACCAAATGGGTATGCTTGCAACGGTGATGAACAGCTTGGCTCTTAGCTCGGCATTAGTGGCAGCGGGTGTGAAAGCACGTGTGCTGACAGCCATCCGTATGGAACCCATCGGAGAGTTTTACAGCAAATGGAAAGCGATAGAAGCGATGGAGGCAGGAGAAGTGGTGATTATGTCGGCAGGTACAGGAAATCCGTTCTTCACCACAGATACAGGCTCGTCGCTACGTGGCATCGAGATTGAAGCTGATGTGATGCTGAAAGGCACACGTGTAGATGGCATCTACACAGCCGACCCCGAAAAAGACCCAACTGCAACTAAGTTTGAAGAAATCACCTACGACGAAGTATTGAAACGCGGCTTGAAAGTGATGGATTTGACTGCCACTTGTATGTGTAAGGAGAACAACTTGCCTATCATCGTGTTTGATATGGACACAGTGGGCAATCTGAAAAAGGTAATGTCGGGAGAGAACATCGGAACATTGGTACACAACTGATAAACAACATCTTAACAACATAACAACGTGCGCAACTACAAGTTTACAAACAAAGTAGTTGCGCACGTTTTTTTTATATATACACAGCAATATCATTAACAATATAGTTGTTAAACATCAATAAATATGCAGCAGAGACTTCAAGACGAAAAACTGTTAAGCCGTATCTTTGTTGCATTAAACTAAAAATTAAAGACTAACGCTTTGAGATTAAAATATTTATTATTCATTTTGCTGCTTTCATCAGCAAACCTGATATATGCCCAAGCAGCAGACGGCCTGCATACCCAACCACAAGAAACTCGCCAACTATCAAGCGTAGACTCTGTGCTGAATTATATGAAACAAGCAGGTATCCCCATTACCGCAGGAAATGAAGTGCATCTATTGCCCAGCGGACGTGAAAAGTTCAACGATCTTTTTCAGGCCATTCGCGAAGCCAAACACCACATCCATTTAGAATATTTCAATTTCCGAAACGACTCGATAGCCAATGCCTTGTTCGACCTCTTGGCCGAAAAGGTGGAAGAAGGTGTGGAGGTACGAGCACTTTTCGACGCTTTTGGAAACTGGTCGAACAACAAACCTTTGAAGAAAAAACACATCAAAGCAATCAGAAGCAAAGGAATAGACTTAGTAAAATTCGACCCGATAAACTTTCCCTATTTCAACCACATCGCCCATCGCGACCACCGAAAAATTGTGGTGATAGATGGAGAGATAGGCTACACAGGAGGAATGAACATTGCCGATTATTACATTAACGGACTACCCAAAATTGGGCAATGGCGCGATATGCACGTGCGCATTGAAGGCCCCGCCGTAAACGACCTGCAAGAGATATTTCTGGAAATATGGAATAAGGAAACAAAACAAAACGTGGGTGGAAAAGACTATTTCAACGAAATGGAGGTGGTAGCAGACAGTACCAACGGAATCACCATAGCCATTGTAGACCGTGCCCCTAAGAAGACTCCACGTTCCATCAGCCACGCCTACGCAGCCTCTATCGATGCGGCTCAAGAGTGCATCCACATCGTGAATCCTTATTTTGTACCTACCGCTTCTATTCGCAAAGCACTAAACAGAGCAGTAGAAAGAGGCGTGAAAGTGGCCATAATGGCTTCCTCCAAATCAGATATTTTTTTCACCCCCGACGCATCGCAATATAAACTGCACAAATTAATGAAGCGTGGTGCGGATATTTATCTATATAATGGAGGATTTCATCACTCCAAAATAATGATGGTAGATAGCACATTCTGCACCGTAGGAACAGCCAACTTGGATAGCCGAAGTTTGCGATACGACTACGAAACAAACGCTTTTATATTTGACAAAGCCATCACAGCCGAACTCGACCGCCAGTTTGAAGAAGACAAAGAAGACTGCACACAAATGACTCCCGCCTATTGGAAAAAACGCAAGCCTTTCAAGAAGTTCGTAGGGTGGTTTGCCAACTTATTCACTCCATTTTTATAAAGAAACAAAGCTTTTTTATACCTTTGCGTATCTAACAAAGGGATAGAAAATGAAACAATATAAAGATTTGCTCAACCGAGTGTTGACTGAAGGAATTGTAAAAGGAGACCGCACAGGTACAGGAACCATCAGTATTTTTGGTCATCAAATGCGTTTCAACTTAGAAGATGGGTTTCCTTGTCTGACAACGAAGAAGCTTCATCTGAAATCAATTGTACACGAATTGCTTTGGTTTTTGCAAGGAGACACGAATGTGAAATACTTGCAAGACAATGGAGTGCGCATTTGGAATGAATGGGCCGATGAGAATGGTGACTTAGGACACGTTTATGGTTATCAGTGGCGTTCGTGGCCCGATTACAAAGGTGGAGCGATAGACCAAATTACCGAAGCGGTGAATACCATAAAAAACTACCCCGACTCACGCCGCATCATTGTAAGTGCTTGGAATGTGGGCGATTTGGACAATATGAATCTACCACCCTGCCACGCTTTCTTTCAGTTTTATGTGGCAGACGGAAAACTGAGTCTGCAACTCTACCAACGAAGTGCCGATATATTCTTGGGTGTTCCTTTCAACATTGCCTCGTATGCCTTGCTATTACAAATGATGGCGCAAGTAACTGGATTGAAAGCTGGCGACTTTATTCATACACTGGGAGATGCTCATATCTACACCAACCATTTAGATCAAGTAAAACTGCAATTATCGCGCGACACACGCCCATTGCCCACGATGAAGATAAACCCAGAAGTGAAAAGTATTTTCGACTTTAAGTTCGAGGATTTTGAGTTGGTAGATTACAACCCACATCCACACATCGCAGGTAAAGTTTCGGTATAAATAAAAACAAGATGAGTAAGATAAGTATCATTGTAGCCGTAGATCGCAATATGGCTATTGGTTTTGAAAACAAACTATTATTCTGGCTTCCCAACGACCTAAAACGCTTCAAGGCACTCACCACGGGCAATACGATTATAATGGGACGAAAAACTTTTGAGTCGTTGCCCAAAGGTGCATTGCCCAACCGCCGAAACATCGTGTTGTCTACCAAGCCCGATACACACTTTGAAGGCGCAGAGGTTTTTTCTTCACTTGATGCAGCTCTGCAAGCTTGTGTGAATGACGAGCACGTCTACATCATCGGCGGCGAAACACTCTACCAGCAAGCAATGGTGATAGCGGACGAGTTGTGCATCACCCAAATAGAAGATGAAGCACCACAAGCCGATGCTTTCTTTCCGAAAATAGACCCTGCAATATGGCACGAAAAAAGCAGAGATGCTCACCCTGCGGATGAGAAACATCTCTGCTCGTATGCTTTTGTAGATTATACCAAATAATTATAATGTTCTATCACACTTCGTCCTCATTTACATCTACCATAATTGGCATCTGACGCTTGATAGCTTCGTGAAACGATATTAAGGTTTCAGTGCGAGCCAAACCAAGAGGTTGCAACTTATCGTGAATCACACTCAACAAATGGTGGTTGTTTTTAGCATATATCTTAATGAACATATCGTATTTGCCCGTAGTGAAATGACACTCAACGACTTCGGGTATTGCCTCTAAAGCACGAGTGACAGAGTCGAACGATTCAGGATCTTTGAGATATATACCTATATAAGCACAGGTTTCATAACCAATCTTCTCTGGGTCGATAACAAATTCCGATCCTTTGAGTATGCCCAAATTGGTAAGCTTTTGTATGCGCTGATGAATGGCTGCACCCGAAACATTACAAGCTCTCGCCACTTCGAGAAAAGGAATACGTGCATTGGTTGCAATAAGCTTTAGAATTTGCTCATCTAAAGAATCAAGTTGGTGGTGTCCCATTTTTAAATCAATTTGTTTTTATAAATGAATCTATTATGCAAAGTTATATATTTTTTCAGCAACAAATGCTATGATTTATTACTTTTATTGCGCGTATCGCTATAAACAAGCAATTGTTTGTATATTTGTGAAAACTATCATAGGCAATTTTTAATATGAAACAACTACTTTCCTTCCTTTTATTGGCTTGCTTACCATATTGTATTCAGGCACAGACATTCGATGAATTATTCGAAAATAAAACACTACGCGTAGATTATCTTTTTTCGGGAAACACCACAAATCAATCAATCTATTTAGATGAGTTATCAACTCTTCCTACGTGGTCGGGACGCAGAAATCGCTTCACCGAACTACCATTAGAGGGTAATGGGCAAATCATTGTAAAAGATGCCCAATCGAAGAAACCAATCTACACAACCTCTTTCTCTACTTTGTTTCAAGAGTGGCTCACTACCGATGAGGCGCAAAGCACGAACAAGGCTTTTGAAAACACATTTCTGCTGCCCTACCCCAAACAGCCAATAGAGGTAGAAGTGGTGCTTTTCTCGTCAGAACGCCGTCCTGTGGCATCAATGACACACACCGTCGACCCCAAAGATATTTTAATTCACCAGCGAGGAACAAATCACGTCAACCCATACCGCTACATTCTAAAAAGCGGCGATGAGAAAGATTGTATTGACGTGGCGATTCTTGCAGAAGGATATACAGAAGACGAGATGGAGTTGTTTTATGAGGATGCCGAGGAAGCCTGTGAGAATATTTTCAGCCACAGCCCATTCAAAACCATGAAAGAGAAATTCAACGTGGTAGCAGTTGCCAGTCCGTCTGTTGATAGTGGTGTTTCAGTGCCCCGACAAAATGATTGGAAAAAAACTGCCGTCAGCTCACATTTCGACACTTTTTATTCCGATAGATACCTCACAACAAGTAGAGTAAAAGCGATACACAATGCGTTGGCAGGCATCCCATACGAGCACATCATTATTCTTGCCAATACTGATGTATATGGTGGAGGTGGAATATATAACGCATATACCTTGACTACCGCCCATCACGAAATGTTCGGGCCAGTTGTAGTACACGAGTTTGGCCATAGTTTCGGTGGGCTTGCCGATGAATATTTCTACGAAACAAGCGATGCCCTTGACAATATGTATCCCTTGACAGTAGAACCGTGGGAGCAAAACATAACAACTCAAATTGACTTTGAAAGCAAATGGAAGAAGATGCTACCAACCAACACACCTATACCAACTTCGGTAGAGGATAAAGATAAATACCCCATAGGTGTGTATGAAGGCGGTGGTTATCAATCAAAAGGGATTTACCGCCCAGCATTCACTTGCCGAATGCGCAACAATGAAGCGACTGATTTCTGCCCCGTATGCCAAAAAGCTTTGGAGGAGCTAATTCTTTTTTATACCGAATAACACTATTATAAATAACATTTTAACCAACAAAGAACTATGATTCAATTCAAGAAAATCCGCACCACTGATAAAGCGTATTATCAGTTTATAGAAAACCTATTGATAGATGCTTTTCCAGTAGAAGAATACCGTGAGATAGACCAGTTTAGAGAGTATGTAGATACAAAAGATGCTTTTCATTGCAATATCATATTAGAAGATGATAAGCCAGTCGGTTTTATAACCTTTTGGGACTTTGAAGACTTTTATTACATCGAGCATTTCGCTATTGACCCCAATTTAAGAAACGGCGGTTATGGCAAAAAGGTTATGGAAGGCATCACCAAGCAATTAAACCGGCCAATAGTGCTGG
This sequence comes from uncultured Bacteroides sp., assembly GCA_947074275.1. GTDB lineage: Bacteria > Bacteroidota > Bacteroidia > Bacteroidales > Bacteroidaceae > Bacteroides. The sequence continues at coordinate 29,447 of CAMTPA010000009.1, read as the reverse complement.
AAGTGGAGCATCCCATAGAGGAGATGGCAAAAAGACGTATCTCCTTTTATGAACGACAAGGGTTCACGCTTTGGGAAAATGATTACCAGCAACCACCTTATAGAAAGGGAGATAATTTCTTACCGATGTATCTGATGGTATATGGTGACTTATCGATTGATAAAGATTACAACGATATCAGGAAACGTATATATAAAGATGTATACGGCGCAGAAGAGTAAATGAAATCCCCGAATGCAAATAAACATTCGGGGATTTCTTATGTCCTATTTGTCAGTTATCAACAGTCCATTTAGTTCCACCGCCTTGAAACTTTTGTTTCTCCAGCTTGAAACTAAAGTTTCGCCCTGTTGAAACAAAAGTTTCAAGCCTACGAAAATAATGAAACTAAATTGATTTGGAAATCGGTAATAAGCACTACAAACTATGGAATTAAAAAAGGGAAGAAGCCGTAGCCCCTCCCCTTTTCAATCCATATTTTATTGTATTGTTTTACAATTGTTTATTTCTGCGCCAACTCATTAATCACGTCCATCACTTTCTGACCAATTTCGTCTGCCGCTTCCATCGTAGCCGCTTCGCTATATACACGAATGATAGGCTCGGTGTTGCTCTTGCGCAAATGTACCCATTTATCTGCAAAGTCAATTTTCACGCCGTCAATATCGTTCACTTCTTCATTTTTATAAAGCTCTTTCACTTTAGCAAGAATGGCATCTACATCTATTTCGGGAGTTAGGTCTACACGGTTTTTAGCAATGAAATAGGGAGGGTAAGTGGCACGTAGTTCACTCACCTTTTTGTCTTCGTGTGCCAAGTGGCTCAAGAAGAGCGCAATGCCTACCAAAGCGTCGCGTCCGTAGTGACTTTCGGGATAGATAACTCCACCATTTCCTTCGCCACCAATCACAGCTCCTACCTCTTTCATTTTGGTAGTCACGTTCACTTCTCCCACAGCCGAAGCGTAATACTCTTGGTCGTATTTACGGGTCACATCGCGAAGCGCACGTGTAGAGCTAAGGTTTGAAACAGTGTTACCGGGTGTATGTTTCAACACATAATCGGCCACAGTCACCAGTGTATATTCCTCGCCATACATTTCGCCATTTTCGCAAATCATAGCCAACCGATCCACATCGGGGTCTACCACAAATGCCACATCAGCTTTGCCTCCTTTCATCAAGCTCATTATATCGCCCAAGTTTTTTTCGAGTGGTTCGGGATTGTGAGCAAAATGTCCAGTAGGTTCGCAATAGAGTGTTTCGACGTGTTTCACACCAAGCTGCTCCATTAATTGTGGCAAGATGATGCCACCCACAGAGTTCACACAATCGATAGCCACACGAAAATCAGCTTTCTTGATTGCTTCCACATCGACAAGGTTGAGCGCAAGCACTGCATCAATGTGTTTTTGGTTGTAAGTGAGGTCTTGACGATAAGTGCCCAAGTGGTCTACATCGGCATAGTCAAACTCTTCTGCCTCGGCAATGCGTAGCACTTCTTCTCCCTCTTGAGCATTCAAAAACTCACCGTGCTCGTTCAGAAGTTTCAAAGCATTCCATTGTTTAGGGTTGTGCGAGGCGGTCAGAATAATACCACCACAAGCACCTTCCATTGTCACAGCAAGTTCGGTAGTGGGAGTAGAAGCCAAGTCGATATCTACAACATCCCAGCCCATTCCCATAAGTGTGCCTACCACAACGTTTTTCACCATTTCGCCCGATATACGAGCATCACGCCCTACAACAATTTTGTTGCTGTCCGACTTGCAAGTTTTGCGAATCAACGTGGCGTAGGCCGACGTGAATTTCACAATATCAAGGGGATTTAATCCCACACCAACTCCTCCGCCAATCGTGCCACGAATGCCAGATATTGATTTGATTAGAGTCATAAGATTAAGAGATAGTTATTATAATAAATTTAAAACAAGGTTTTATCCTTAATAGATGGAGAACTTGCGTATATCGTAGAAGTAGGGATATACGTATTGTTGTGCAGTGGAGTGTCCGCTTTTAGAGGGCACAATCATACGCACGTGAGCACCATCGCGGATGTAGCCAAGTGCCATCAACCAGCCCGAAGGGACAGTAGAGTCGTACAATCCTCCCATACCAAAACCAAAATAGTAGGCCAATCCGGGTTCGGCTACAAACTGGCCATAGATGCTATAACCATTGTCGGTGTAGCGAAAACCATCGGGATAAATGTTGTAATATTGATACCTGTTGCACACATTTGAAGCAAGAGTCGTATCATTTTCCAAAATATCCACCTCTACAAAACGAGACAATATCAGGTTGTTGTTCTCGAAAACAGGTGCTTCTTCAAAGCTATTGTAGTAAGGAGGATAGTTGGGGTTGTTGCCATATCGCTCCACAATCTGAAGATACACTCCATTGGAGAAGCCTACATATTCATTTTTACTCACATCGGTGATTGTATCTTTTTCAAATTCCTCAACCGAAATTACATTAATGCCATACTTTTTGATATAGTCGTTTACTGCGTCGCGTTCATCTTCAAGCATTTCAGCGTAAGTTTTAGAGTTGTCGCATGCTTGGAATATTCCACCGAGGGCTATTAAAGCAATAAATAGTGATGCAAGTTTTTTCATTTATCTGTAAATTAACTGAATATATTCACTACAAAGTTATTTTAATTCAACGAAAGTCTGAAAATAGCGATTGAAAGTTCGAGTAATTTAACGTTTAAAATCGCCCTTTTAACTCCTTTCGATTGATAGGCACTATTGGCCTTTCTTTTGTAGCAATGGTTTGTATTTCTCGATGGCTTGTTCAAACACTTCCTTAGCTTCTTCCATCGTGCCATAAAATTCTCCACCCGAAGCATTCAGATGTCCTCCACCACCAAAAAACTCGGCAGCAAGCTGATTGCAAGGGAAAGTGCCAACCGAACGAAGCGACACTTTTATCATTTGCTTTTCGGTGTCCTCGCGCAAAAAGCACGAAAAACACACATCTTTAATAGACAAAGGTATGTTTACAAACCCTTCGCTATCGCCCTTGATGTAATCGAACTTGCTTTGCTCGTCTTTGGTGAGCGATAAAAGTGCCGTGCTGCACCCATCGTACACTTTCATCGTGGTAAGCACGTAGCCCATCAAGCGTAAGCGACTTTCGGAATAGGTGTTGAACACCTTACGGTAAATATCGTCTTTGTCGATACCCTTAGAAAGCAATTCGCTTATAATAAAATAAACCTCACGATTGTTGGAGTTGAAAGTAAATCCACCCGTATCGGTCATCATCCCTGTATAAATGCACTGTGCGCATTCATAAGAAATATCGCTGAAATAACCCATTCGGCAAATCAGGCGAAAGACCAATTCGGAAGTAGAAGATATTTCGGGATGAGATATAATGATGCGGCAAAAATCTTCGGGATTCAGATGATGATCTATCAATATTTTGCGTGCCGAAGAGGCCAATACTGCATCCGCCATTGTGTCAATGCGCTTAATTGCATTGAAATCCAAGCAGCAAATCACATCGGCATTGGCTATCAGCTCATCAGCATATTCTTTGTATTTATCGTAAATCAGCACATCTTTGCTTCCAGGCATCCAACGCAAAAAGTCGGGGAAAGCATTGGGCATAATCACAGTCACGGTTTTATCTTGCGATTCGAGAAAATGAGCAAGCCCAAGCGAAGAGCCCATCGCATCACCATCGGGAGAAACGTGCGACACAATCACTATCGAATCGGCACGCTGAAACCATTTTGAGAAATGATCTATTTTAGATTGGTTTATTATTTTTGAAAGCATACGTTCGCAAACTTATGGTTTAGAGTGGGCAAAAGTACGATAAAATATCTGTAACTATATCAAAAAACGTACAGAACCTTTCATTGACAACGCAAGAAAAGGAATATTTAAGCGACTGCACTCGTCCTCATAAGTATTCTGCCGATATGTAGAGACAGCCCCATCAATCACGATTTGTTGGGGCGAAAACAGATGCAACAGTTCTTCCACACATCCGTTGTAGCCCTTGCAGATGTAAAGATAATCAATAGGCAAAGGTGTTTCGACTATCATTTTTCGCCAACGATTGTTATTCACCACGCATATCCGTTTGTTGTGATATTGAATAAAATCATCGACGACAACAAGCTTATCGCTCGAAAAGCCGTCGGTTATTAAGGCTGGAGTTTTCAAAGAAATTCGATTCCAATAAGGTTTCATCGACTTTGAAAGTTTCGCTACAATTTCATCATCTTTATCGGGTGAAATAAGCCACGAGCTTCTATCGGCAGAAATACAATGAACCACAGGTGCATTTTGCAGATTGTAGAACACAACGCTTGTTTCGGGGCGATTGGAAAAGACAAGCGAGAAACGCAATATACAAAAGCCAAGAAGACACACCAGCGTGGCAATGAGCCTTTTGCCGGTGCGTTTGTACAGAAAGCAAATGGCAACCACAAAAAAACAATAAATCGCAAAGACCTCAACGGTGTGTATCGAAACGTCGTCTATTGATGAGAGGGGAACACCTTCTATCCAATAAACCACTGTGTTTGTCCACTCTATCAGCCAACGCACCATCACGGCTACAAAATATTGTATTGGCATAAAAGCACTCAGCAACAACATTATCATTGCACCGTAGGCTATCAAAACAATCAGTGGCACAATCAACAGATTGGTAAAAAGAAACAAGAGAGATAAACGAGAAAAGTAGAAAAGAATCAATGGCATTACTCCCACCTGAGCAGCAAATGAAACCCACACTAACCCCACAACAAAGCGAGCAATGCGGTTTGACTTAGGCAACACCCTTTTGGAGAGTGGTTGAAGCAACAGAATAGCACCTACCGCCATAAAAGAGAGTTGAAAGCCAACATCGAACAACCACACGGGACGTACAAGCAACATCAAGAACGCAACTCCCAAAAGAGTGTTCAGTGAAATTTGCTTCTTACCAAACAACGCACCAATAAGCAACAATGAAAACATACTAACCGAACGCACGGCTGAGGAGGTAAAACCTACAAAGAAAGCAAATGCCCACAACAGTGCGATAAGGAGTGAAGTACGAGCAATACGCAACCCAAGTTTTCGTTGAGGAACCCAGCAAGTCAGCAACAGCAGCATTGTGCAAATAATACCTATGTGCATACCCGATATAGCGAGAATGTGGCTTGCTCCCGCTACGGAGTAAGCCTCGCGAATCTCTTCACTCAACTCTTCCTTGTATCCTAATGTCAATGCCGACAATACAGACAAGTTATCCCCCGAAAAGCCCAAAAGACGATAACGATGCAATATTTTATCACGCAAACACTCTGCTTGCATTCTCATATTTAGTTTATCACTTCTGTTTATCAACGTCCACTTTGCATTATCAATATAGGCAGTTGCGCTTATACCTTTTCGTTTCAGGTGCCGCACATAATCATATTCATCGGGGTTGTTCCTATTGTGTGGTCGATTAAATCGAGCAGCAATCAACAACTCATCGCCCGATGACAACTGTCTGCTTAAAGAATCGACTTGCAGATAAAGCAACACTTCACAAGGGGCCATTGATGCCTGACAAGATGAATCGATACTTTGAAGCAACCGAGCACGACACAGCACACTCCGCTCTTTCTGTTGGGGTGTTTCAGTTAGCAATGCTCGATAAACAGTTGATTCTTGTGGAAGTGAAGAAGATGTTTTATCCAACTGATAGGTTATTAAAAAAGCACCCAGAAAAAAGAAGCTAAGGCAAGTGGAAACACCAAATATCCATCGATAAGCATAAGACACAAGACTTCTATAAATCCACACCAGCAGCAATGCCGAAAGAACCAAAAGAATAAAAAAGAACCCCGATAGACAAACGTTATCGAGGTTGAATGACAGAAAATCGCCAAGCACTATTCCTGCTATCAAAGGCAGCACCATACGGGCGAAAGGATAGCGATGAATGTGCGTGATTATCATAATTTATACTATAAAGATTTCATCTGTTTAATAGCTTCAATCGGATTTTCGGCTTTAAATAGAGCACTACCAGCAACCAACACATCTGCGCCAGCTTCGATGAGCTTTGCACCAGTCTCCATATTAACACCTCCATCTACTTCGATCAAGGCTTCTGAACCTGTTCGGTCTATTAGTTCGCGCAGTTCACGTACCTTTGCGAGGGAATGTTCGATAAAGGTTTGTCCACCAAAACCTGGATTAACGCTCATTACAAGTACCATATATACATCTTGAATAATGTCTTGCAGCAAAGCAACAGGTGTAGCAGGATTGATGGTGACTGCGGGTTGCATACCAGCTTCACGTATTTGTTGAATCACTCGATGCAGATGTGGACAAGCTTCGTAATGTACGTTCATCACGTGTGCGCCAAGAGCTTTCACTTCATTAATAAACTTCTCGGGTTGCACAATCATCAAGTGAACGTCGAGAGGTTTATCAGTGAGCTGCGCCACGTATTTTAATACAGGAAACCCAAAGGATATGTTCGGCACAAACACACCGTCCATTATATCAATGTGAACCCAATCGGCTTCACTCCGATTTATCATTTCCATATCTTTGCTCAAATGAGCGAAGTCGGCTGAAAGAATAGAGGGGGATACAATAGGCTTCATGGTCGATCTGTTTTATAAGTTCGACACAAAGTTATTGGGAATAAATGGAAGCTCCAAACTTATCCTAATATAATTCCTTGAATCCCTTGTGGCAGTTTATTCTCTACACAGTAATTGCTTGCAAAAGAGCGTAAGAAAGCCAATGTTTTTTCACTTACACAAGGTTTCTGATCGTTGTTGACCGTATTTCGCTGATTGGGCGATTGAGAAGAAGTAGTTTTTTTATTCATAGGCATATATACAAAAAGTTAGTTGTCTTGTTTTACAAAACGTCGACAACTAACTTTTTATTATATCTCTTGCCTATATTATTTTCAATCAATCGTCAGCACCACTCCATTTTTGTCTGCGATGCGGCGAAGATTTAGTATAGCATATCTCATTCTTCCCAACGAGGTATTGATGCTCACTCCTGTAACTTCGGCTATTTCTTTAAAACTCAAGTCTTGGTAGAAACGCATCTGAACCACCTCTTTTTGTTCATCGGGCAGATAGTCTACCAAACGACGTACATCCGATAAAATTTGGTTATTGACGATAGCAGATTCAATGGTACCTTCTGAAAGATTTGCGTTATTGAGTATATTCACCTCTGTTTCATCACACGAGATTACGTTTTCATTTTTATCTTGACGAAAAGAGTCGATAATCAGATTGTGAGCAATGCGGCGAAGCCACGCTGAGAATTTACCACTGTCGCTGTAACGACCTTGACGAATGGTAACAATCGCTTTCATAAATGTTTCTTGGAATATATCCTCCGCCATTTCTGAGTTGCGAACAATGTAGTAAATGTAGGAATACAATTTACTCTTATAACGATTTAGCAGAACGTTAAATGCCTTATTCTCCCCATTGGCATAGAGAGCAACCAACGCTTCGTCGGTTTTACTGTTCAATGATTTCATTACGTATTATCTTTATTGTTTCTGCGTAATGTGTTCGATAGGCATTTCGTGTTTAAGAGTTAATATTGAGCAAAGAAAAAGAATCTTATTGAAAAAAACAAGAATAATCGAACAATTCTTACGGCTTTAACTATTGGAAAAAGCGGCTACAGTCTATCATTATGACACATCTCCCATTAAAATCAACAGTCATTACACAACACAAGCTTACCTTTTGGAAAGATAAGCTTGCGATACGTACAGTTATTCTGATTATTGCACAGTCAAACTGTTTTATATTTCTTTAAACGAAACTGATTGGTGTTTTATACAAAAAATTGGTAGCCCCGAAGCAATTCATCAATTTTCAATCGTTTCTTTCCCGGTAGCTGCAACGAGAGCACATTGATAAATCCATCTGTTGTTGCTATTTTCAGGAACTTCTTACCGTCAGTCACCAAAGTGCCAGGAGTGAGTTGGTGATTCTCAAATTGTTTTTCTGCTTCGTATATTTTTGCTATCAATTTTTCTTCGTTGGCGTTTACCACTTCGCACCACGCAGCAGGATAAGGCGAAAGTCCTCTAATAAAATCGTAAACCTTTTTGGTGGGTTGGTTCCAATCGATGCGACAAGTTTCTTTAAATATCTTCGGTGCAGGACGAAGTTCTCCTACCACAGCCATCTCTTCTTGTGGGATACTCTTTACTGAGCCATTCAGTATAGCATCTACCGTTTCCACAACCAGCTTTCCGCCAAGTGTCATTAATTTATCGTGTACAATGCCCACGTTATCGGTATCGGCAATGAGCACTCGCTCTTGTTGAATCACATTGCCCGTATCTATTTCGTGTTGCAAAAAGAAAGTAGTGATACCAGTTTCAGTGTCGCCGTTTATCACCGCCCAGTTGATAGGAGCGGCTCCACGATATTGCGGCAACAACGAAGCGTGAAGATTGAAAGTACCAAAGCGCGGCATATTCCACACCACTTCGGGTAGCATACGAAATGCCACTACAATCTGCAAATCGGCGTTCAAATCGCGCAGTTGCTGCACAAAACCCTCGTCTTTCAGCTTTTCGGGCTGCAAGAGTGTGAGGTTATGTTCCAAAGCATATTGCTTCACAGGCGAGTATTGCAACTTATGCCCTCTTCCTGCAGGTTTGTCGGGCATCGTAATTACACCTACCACATTGTAGCCACCCTCAACCAAGCAGCGCAATGCCTCTACGGCAAAGTCGGGCGTACCCATATATACAATTCTTAAATCTTCTTTTTTCATCCTTGTTTTATTAATCTTCTGAAAAGTGTACCAACACTTGTCGATACGAGTTGAATATCTTCGACTTCGACACGAATCCTAAATACTTGCCGTCGGCATCTACCACCGGTAAGTTCCACGCTTGTGTTTCATCAAACACGCGCATCACCTTTTCCATACTATCTGTATCACATAGTTTGCCTGGTACAGAAGTCATTAATTTACTAACCTTGAATCGGTGATAAAGTTCTTGTCGAAACATAATATTACGTATATCATCGAGAATCACCACGCCAAGCAGCCCCCCATTGTTATCGGTCACAGGAAAGATGTTGCGTTGTGAGGTAGAGATTGTCTTTACCAGCTCTCCCAAATCCATTTCGGGATGCACAATTTTGAAATCACGTTCTACCACATTGTCCATTGTCATTAAAGTAAGCACCGAACGGTCTTTGTTGTGTGTCAGCAATTCACCTTTCTTGGCCAAACGCATAGAATAGATACTATGTGGCTCGAAGACTATGATGGTGAGATAGGCACTAACCGACACAATCATCAAGGGCAAAAACAAATCGTACCCACCTGTCAGCTCGGCTATCAGAAACACACCCGTGAGTGGTGCGTGCATCACCCCACTCATCACTCCAGCCATGCCCATCAAGGCAAAATTCTTTTCGGGAAGGTAAGAGAACACTTTCAAATCGTTGCTGAAGTGAGAGAAAACAAATCCTGCGATACATCCCAAATAGAGTGAGGGTGCAAACAAACCACCACAACCGCCACCACCATTGGTAGCACTGGTAGCAAACACCTTGAGCAGCACAATAAGTAGCAAGTAGACAAGTAGCAGATTGCCATAACCATAAAACAAGGAGTTGTTCATCACCGTGTCCCAATCGGCATTGTTGGTTCCGTTTAGTAGCAGTTCAATGGTGTCATAACCTTCGCCATAAAGGGGTGGAAAAAGGAAGATGAGCACACTTAGCATCACCCCACCAAGTGCCAATTTCTTTAGTGGCGTATTCAGTTGTCCAAACACCCCTTCGATGGAGTTGATAGCCCGAGTAAAGTAGAGCGACACCAATCCGCAAATGATACCAAGCAATATCACGTAGGGCACGCGTTCCATCTCGAAAGCTTGATCTAAATGAAACTTAAACATAGCCTCGGTACCCGTCATTATATAAGAGATGGTAGCTGCCGTCACTGCCGATATAAGAAGTGGCAGAAGAGACGACATAGTGAGGTCGAGCATCAATACTTCGAGTGTAAACACCAAGCCTGCAATGGGCGCTTTGAAGATGCCACCAATGGCTCCTGCTGCTCCACACCCCACCAGCAACATCAGCGTGCGGTGTTCCATTTTGAAAAGGCTTCCCAAGTTAGACCCGATAGCCGAGCCCGTGAGCACGATGGGAGCCTCTGCCCCAACCGACCCACCGAAACCGATGGTGATGGCACTACCAATGGTAGACGACCACATATTATGTCGTTTGATGCGACCTTGTCGGCGCGAAATGGCATATAAAATCTTAGTTACCCCGTGGCTGATGTCATCTTTTACCACGTAGCGCACAAAAAGACTACAAAGAAAGATACCAATAACGGGATATACCAAATAGAGGTAGTTGGCCTCGGTGGTATCGAAGTTATCGGTCAAGAAATCTTTCACGGTGTGGATGAAGAACTTTAGTATTAGTGCGGCAAAGGCTGTGAGCACCCCCACCATAAAGCTCAGCATTAGTATAAACTGTTTCTCTTTGATGTTGTTTTCGCGCCAACGAATGAATCGTTGTAGCAATGAAACGTTTTCTTCTATCATTATAGTATGTTTTGTGTATCCTGAAAATTTGTATAAAGTTAAGGGCGAATGATGTTGATAACACCGCCTTTGCCCAGCTTGATAATGCTCGAGGGCTTGGGACGATTCAAATCGTCTTGACGATAGTTAACGATGTAGTCTACGCTTGCTTTTACCTCTTCGCTAATCTCATCGAAACAGGCAGCACCTGGTTCACCACTGATGTTGGCCGAGGTAGAAACAATGGCTTTGCGAAACTGCTGACACAAGCGATGTGAGAAACGTTCGCTGGTGACCCGAATGCCCACACTGCCATCCGAGGATATGAGGTTGGGAGCCAAGTTGCGTGCATTGTCGTAAATGATAGTTACCGGCTTGTCGGCAAGTTCTATCAAGTCCCAAGCCACTTCGGGCACATCGTTCACATAGAAGTCTACCTTCACGGGCGAATCTACCAACACCAGCATAGCCTTGCTGTCTTCGCGTCGCTTTATCTCATAAACTCGGCGCACTGCTTCTTCGTTGGTCGCATCGCATCCTATACCCCAAACGGTGTCGGTGGGATAGAGAATCACACCACCTTCATACAACACTTTGCAAGCGTTTTTTATATCTTCGTTAAATTCTTGATTCATATTTGGCACATTTGATTTGCAAAATTACTACTTTTGCGCCATTATTACCAACGTTTAAGAGAAAACAAAATGGAAGAAATCAAATTTCGCCACACTCTACCTATACAACTACGCTTCAACGACGTAGATAAATTCGGACACGTCAACAATACAGTTTATTTTTCTTTCTACGACTTGGGCAAAACAGAATACTTTGCTTCGGTGTGCCCGGGAGTAGACTGGGAAAAAGATGGTATTGTGGTGGTTCACATCGAAGCCAACTTCGTGTCGCAAATTTTTGGATCGGATAATGTGGCGGTGCAGACTGCCGTGACCGAGATAGGCACCAAGAGTTTTCACCTGATGCAGCGTGTGATTGACACCAAAACCGAAGAGGTGAAATGCGTTTGCACTTCGATTATGGTGTTTTTCGACTTAGAGAAACACGAATCGAAACCACTTGGCGAAGAGCATATCGAAGCCATCTGTGCCTACGAGGGCAGAGACTTGAGGAAGAAAAAGAAGTAGCATTCACTTGCATACATACTACATTGCAAAGGCTTTCGGCATCACCTCCAAAAGGTGTGCCGAAAGCCTTTACTTGTTTAAATATATCCATTTGTCTTACCTCGCTCACCATCCCCGTTTTAATGGCTCTAAATGAGGGTTTGATAGATAGGCCTATCCAGCGTGGTAGACAGGCCTGTTCAGCGTGGTAGATAGTCCTTGCTACCAAACCAAGTAGGCCTACCTACCAAAACAGCTAAAAAGCACCTTTCAAAACAAAACCATTTATACGGTTGTTTTACATTAAAACGAACGATATGGAAGTGAAACGTAAAGGACACAAAAGACACCTATGGCTGGCAATTGTTTTGTTGGCTATCCTTGCCATTGCAGTTGTGTTCTTTCGCACGCAGTGGGTAGAAAACTACTTGGCGCATAAACTGATAGAACGAACAGCCGCCGAGAGTAACGGATTCTACAACCTTTCGTATAAAAAACTATCCTTGAGCCTGTGGAACGGCGAACTAAAGATAGAGGGTGTAAAACTAATGCCCGACTCTGCCGTGTATGCCAGCTGGCAAAGTAAAGACAGCCTACCCAACACTTATATGGAACTTTCTATCGGAATGATTCACTTCAAAGGATTGAACTTGACGTGGCGGCACGATTTCAGGAAACTACATTTCACATCTTTCCAAATCAAAACACCCGACGTGCGCATTTACGAAACAGACGACTTGGCACGCCCCAAAAAAAAGCACCACCACGCCTCTACCAAAAATCTATATCAGATGGTTTCGGCCTACATCACCGAGCTAAGCGTGAACGAACTAAACTTAGACAATGCCAGCATCTGCTACACAGCCATCAGCCCACAGTCGCCCATCGTATATGCCATACAGAATGTAAGTTTCGACGCATACGGTTTTTTAATGAACGAAGCGAGCTATGAGAATGGCAAACTTTTGTTTTGCAACAGTTTTAGTTTTACAACCAACGAACCGCAACAGCTCATCACCAACAACGACTTCACATTATCTACCAATAGCATCAGCCTCAACACCACCGATTCGCTGGTCTACATTTCCGACATCAAACTTCACTCCAATCGCAAAAACCCCGGTTATCCCGAAAACAGCATCGACGCTTCGGTACAAACCGTGTCGATTGACGGCATTGACTTCGACCGTAGTCACGCCACCAATTCGCTTGCCATTCGCTCGTTCAACATCGTTGCACCCGAAATAGAGACTTCACACATCGCCACGCCATCTGCCGACAAGAAGGAAAAAACGCAGAAGAAAGCACAAAGCAGCGAAGATGCCAACCTGCTGACGCAACCACTCAGCATTTACGACATCATTGCTCCCATCTTCCGCAAACTCACAATTGGCGAAATAGATATAGATAAGGCTCGTATGCAATACACGCTCTACACCCCCAAAGGGGTAGACCACTTCAAAATGGATGCGCTAACCTTTAAAGCCTACAACCTGATAATGGACTCGGCTGCTATGAGCAACGACCAATACATCTTTTCGCAAAACTTCTCCATCGATATCAACCAACTATCGGGCGAACTGGGAAGTAGCAACCACTATCTGAATATTGCAGAGTTAGCATTCAACTCTACCGAGGGCAACTTGATGGTGGAAAACATTTCGCTTAAACCCATCAGCACCACCACCAGCAAAGATTATCTGAAAGCAAACATCAAAAGCATTCTCTTGAAAGGATTGAATTACAAAACAGGAATCGAAGCCGACGCATTCATCATCAGTCAGCCACAGATAGAATACACCATCGCAGAAAACGCTTCGCACACCAAGCAAAAATCGCATACGAATGATAAGAAACAGGAAGACTTAAAAACATTGTTTGGCCCACTGATGAACCACCTTGCGCTAAAGGATTTCAAAATAAGTAAAGCCTCCGTAGTGGTGGCCGACCAGCGTCCACCGCAATTGATTAGTTATCAACTAAAAGATTTTGATGTGTATGCCACCAACCTACTATTGAGCGAAGCGGCCAACACCGCCAAAGGCTACTCTTTCGGTTACGGCAAGATGGGGTTCTCGTTTCACTCATTCGACAACTACCTGCCGGGGAATGAGTATCGTTTATCCATTGCACAAGGCTCATACTCTACCGCCAACGATTTGCTTAGCCTGAGGAACATCTTGCTCATACCGCAAGACACGCTTTTCGCCCAAAGCAAATCGAATCTGCATTTAACTTCACCTCAACTCACCGTATCGGGGTTGAGCTACCAAGAAAAAGGCAAAGAGAAAGATTTATCTTTCACCGCCCTCGCATTAGCATCACCATCGATAGAGATGCACGAAAAAGGAGGCAATAGCTATCAAGTGCAGCTTTCTCAATTCAGCATCGACACATTAGCTTGGAATCATCAGCTTTTTCACGTAGGAGACATCAACTTTGAGCAACCCAACATTGAAGTGTACACAGTGGCAGCAGAAAAGAAAGCAACTGCCAACGAAAAGAAAAAGAAGAAGGAAGAGGGGTTGCCTAAACTCATTTTGCCCGATTCGCTCTACCACCGTTTAGCCTCAATAGCAAACCAGCTATCGTTGAGCCGATTTAGCATTTCGGATGCTCTGATAGATTATACCGAAAAAAGAGGTGACAGCCTTATACATCTCAAGATAGACACTACCAGCATCGCTCTTTGCAATGTAAGTATAAATAATTCCGAGCAAACCTTCTCGTGGGGACAGCCCTATTTCTCTACTTGCAACATCAAGTATCCGCTCGATGGCGGGATGTTCGATATTGGAGTGAAGTCGATTCAGTTAATCAACGATAGCCTATATATTGGTGGCATCAGCTACACATCGCCCTACTCGATGATGGAGTTTTCGTATGTAGACCCCAAACACAAAAGCTGGTATGATGTGACGATAAATAACATCACTCTTTCGGGCATCGACTATACCAACCTGTTGGAGCACAACACCGTGTCGCTAAAAGGAATGGCAATAAACGATATCGTGCTGCAAAACTTTGTAAATGCCAAAACCAAGCTACCGCGCCACAAATGGTTTCCAATGATTTACTCTTACCTACAAAAAGCACCCATCACCATTGATATTCCTGCGGTAGATGTGCGCAACTTTACCGTGGTGTATGAGGAGCTTTCGAGAAAAGGCACCATACCAGGCAAACTGATGCTACAAGATATGACAGGAACCATCACCAATCTGACCAATGTGGTGCGTCCCAATCATCCTTATATGGTGGCAAACTTGGCAGGCAAGTTTATGGGAAAAGGAAAGTTCGATATCGAATGGCAAGTGCCAATAGATTCGCTCAACGATCATTTTATACTATCTGCCAATATGGGAGAGTTCGACTTGTGCGAGATGAACCAACTTGTTACACCATTGGCACCTATCGAAATAAAAAGCGGCCATCTGAAGCAAATGACTTTCAGAGCCGAAGGGTCTTCCCTATCCGCCCAATCGGATATGTTGCTGCTATATGATAGTTTATATGCCGAAGTAGCCGAATACAAAGGCGACGAACTTAAAAAGCATCCTCTTGTGACAACCATTGCCAACAAGCTGCTTCGTCACAACAATGCAAACCATCACGCCCTTACCGAAATTAAACGCGACCCTTATCATCCTACCTTCAACTATATCTGGCAAATTATGGAGCCTGCACTTGTAGAGTCGGTAGGTATCTCCGAAAAAAAGCAGGAAGAAGCCGTGCGTGTGATTGGATTCTTCGATAAGATTCGCAATTTCTTGCTCCCCAAAAAACGCAAAGCGCAACTCATCTATCCTGAGTTGGTGCTACCCGACAACCAATAAAAGAAATGAGCTTCTGGCAACTGTTCACAGTCAACGTCGCAACTATCAACAAATGAGCCGATAGATGTAAACAGTTGACAAGCAAACTATGAACAGTATGAAGATGATCCTAAAAAAGAAGCTACCCACAAATGATTATTTCACAAAACTACCCTTGATAATTTTTATTAATTATATAGATGGCTTGCTGTTTTTTCGTACTTTTACAACTTGTTGAGAAAACACGTATTTTCCGACCCTTGAGACAGAAAAAGAAAAAACAATATATAAAATGAATCACAAATGGAATTATGTACCCATTACCCCCAAACAAGCCGAAGTTAGCCAATCATTGGCTCAAGAGCTGGGCATTAGCCCCATTCTGAGCCGTCTGTTGCTACAGCGAGGAATAACAAAAGCTACCGAAGCCAGAAAATTCTTTCGCCCGCAACTACCCGATTTGCACGATCCATTCTTAATGAAAGATATGGATATAGCAATAGAGCGTCTGAATCGGGCTATGGGGAAAAAGGAACGCATTTTAATTTATGGAGATTACGACGTAGACGGCACCACCGCAGTGGCTCTTGTCTACAAGTTTATCCAACAATTTTACTCAAACATCGACTACTACGTGCCCGACCGATATGAAGAGGGCTACGGAGTATCACACAAGGGAATTGATTATGCTGCCGAAAGCGGTGTGACACTTATCATTGTGCTCGATTGTGGTATTAAAGCCATAGATGAAATTGCTTATGCCAAAGAAAAAGGCATCGATTTTATCATCTGCGACCACCACGTGCCCGATGATGTATTGCCACCGGCGGTAGCTATCTTGAACGCCAAACGTTTGGATAACACATACCCCTATACCCACTTATCGGGTTGCGGCGTAGGGTTCAAGTTTATGCAAGCATTTGCTATGAGCAATGGCATTGAGTTTCATCTCCTTATCCCGTTGCTCGATTTGGTAGCTGTGAGTATCGCGTCAGACATTGTGCCCATAATGGGAGAAAACCGCATACTTGCCTATCACGGGCTGAAACAACTCAACAGCAACCCCAGCATCGGTATGAAAGCCATCATAGACATTTGCGGACTTGCCGAAAAGGAGATTACAATGAGTGACATCGTGTTCAAGATAGGCCCACGCATCAATGCGTCGGGGCGTATTCAGAACGGAAAGGAAGCGGTAGATTTGCTGATTGAGAAAGATTTATCGATTGCACTCGAAAAGGCGTATCAGATAAACCAGTACAACGAAACACGCAAGGATTTGGATAAGAATATGACCGAAGAGGCAAACCAAATCGTGAACAACCTCGATGGATTGGAAGAGAAACGCTCGATTGTGCTCTACAACGAAGAGTGGCACAAAGGTGTTATCGGCATTGTGGCCTCTCGCCTCACCGAGGTTTATTATCGCCCTGCAGTGGTACTGACACGAAGTGATGATATGGCTACTGGATCGGCTCGCTCGGTTTCGGGATTTGATGTGTACAAAGCCATAGAGCACTGTCGAGACTTACTCGAAAACTTTGGCGGACACACTTATGCAGCTGGCCTTTCGATGAAAGCCGAAAATGTACAAGCCTTTACCGAACGATTTGAGGAATTTGTTTCTAAAAACATACTTCCCGAACAAACCAGCTCGGTGATTGATATAGATGCCGAGATTGATTTTAAAGACATTAGCCACAAGTTTTTCAACGACTTGAAACGCTTCAATCCTTTTGGCCCAGACAACTTGAAACCTATATTCTGCACACACCACGTGTACGATTATGGCACAAGCAAGGTAGTGGGCAGAGACCAAGAGCACATCAAGCTGGAGTTGGTAGACAATAAATCGAATAACGTGATGAACGGCATTGCTTTCGGACAAAGTTCGCACGTGCGCTACATCAAAACCAAGCGTTCGTTTGATATTTGCTACACAATAGAAGAGAATACGCACAAGCGTGGTGAGGTGCAACTACAAATAGAAGACATTAAACCGATTGAATGAGTTATCAGGAGATTCTCAAACAGTATTGGGGGTATGATAACTTCCGAGGAATACAGGAAGAGATTATCCAAAGCATCGGTTCGGGAAAAGACACCTTGGGGCTGATGCCTACGGGTGGTGGTAAATCCATTACATTTCAAATTCCCGCATTGGCACAAGAGGGGTTATGTATTGTCGTGACCCCTCTTATTGCTTTGATGAAAGACCAAGTGCGCAACCTACGCGAAAGGGGTATCAAAGCCATTGCCATCTATTCGGGGATGAGCCGCCAAGAAATACTCATCGCCTTAGAGAACTGCATCTTTGGCAACTTCAAGTTTCTCTATATCTCGCCCGAACGCCTCGATACAGAAATCTTTATCACCAAACTTCGTTCGATGAAAGTGAACCTAATCACCATCGATGAAAGCCACTGTATATCACAATGGGGCTACGATTTTCGCCCTGCCTACCTCAATATATCCGAAATCAGAAAGCATTTGCCGGACATACCCGTACTGGCACTCACTGCCACGGCTACACCCGAAGTAGTTATCGATATTCAGAAGCGACTTGACTTTGCACAAGAGAATGTGTTTAGGATGAGTTTTGAACGTAAGAACCTTGCCTACATCGTGCGCCCCACCGACAACAAGCTGGCAGAAATGACCCACATCTTGCAACGCATAGATGGAAGTACCATTGTGTATGTGCGTAGCCGTAAGCGTGCCAAAGAGATTACCGAGCATCTTAATAACGAAGGCTTTACCGCCAACTTTTATCACGCAGGACTGGACAATGCAGTGAAAGACTTGCGACAGAAACAGTGGCAACAAGACGAATGCAGGGTGATGGTGGCAACCAATGCTTTTGGTATGGGAATAGACAAGCCCGATGTGCGAGTGGTAATTCACATTGATTTGCCCGATTCGCCCGAAGCCTATTTTCAAGAAGCAGGACGAGCAGGACGCGATGGCAACAAAGCCTACGCAGTCATCCTCTACTCCAAAGCCGACAAGGTGACGTTGCACAAACGTATACCCGATACTTTTCCCGACAAAGAGTATATTAAAAAGGTGTACGAACATTTGCAATACTATTATCAAATGGCAATGGGCGATGGTTTAGGATGCGTCAAAGTGTTCAACTTAGAGGAGTTTTGTCGCACATTCAAACACTTTCCCGTACAGGCACACAATGCGTTGAAACTACTTACACAAGCAGGCTATATCGAATATACCGATGAACAAGACAATGCTTCGCGCATCCTTTTTCTGCTGCGTCGTGATGAATTGTACCGACTTCGCGAAGAGAACAAAGAGACTGAAATGCTCTTGCAACTGGTGCTACGGTCTTACACAGGCTTGTTCACCGAATATACCTACATCAGCGAAGGAGCATTGAGCATACGCAGTGGACTGACTCGCCAACAGATATACAACACGCTGATGACTTTGTCTAAACGACGCATCATCGACTACATACCCCAACGAAAAACACCTTATATAATATATACACGCGAACGTGTGGAGCAAGAACGTTTGCACATACCCAAAATGGTATATGAGGAGCGGAAAGAACGATATGAAACACGCATAGAAGCAATGATAGAGTATGCAACCTCCGAAAATGCCTGCCGTAGCAGAATGTTGCTCCATTACTTTGGCGAAAAAAATGAGCACGATTGTGGACAGTGCGACGTGTGCATCGAGCGAAAGCGAAACTCATCGATTGAGGTTTCAGATTTTGAGAGTGTTAAACAACGAATTGTAGAACTCATCAAAGAGCAGCCACTCACAGCAACCCACGTGGTGCAACGTGTAGGTGCGCCCAAAGAAATAGCCATAGCCGTGCTTCAACAATTGACAAACGAAGAAGAACTAACTCTAAAAGACGGTTTTTACCATCTGCACACATAATAGAATGATACATTTTCATACATTTGCAATCAGAAAACAAATTAAATCATAATACCACAACTATATGGCAAACTTCTTTAAATCGCTTTTTGGTGGCAAAGAGAACTCAGAAAGCGAACAGCAAAAAACAAATCAGAAGAACTTTGAGATATTCAAGTACGATGGTCTTCGCGCACAACGAATGGGACGTGCCGACTATGCGGTGAAATGTTTCACCGAGGCACTGCAATTGGAGGAAGACTTTGAGACAATGGGCTATCTGTGCGACCTCTACATACAAATGCACGATATGGCATCGGCACACGACGTGCTGAGACGAATGATAGCCAAAGACCCTGCATTTGTGAATACCTATCTCACCCTTGCACACGTGTGCTTTATGCAAAGCAACTATGCCGAAATGGAGCAAGTAGCACAAAAAGCCACCGAAATGGCACCCGACAACGCAATGGCATTCTACCTACTTGGGAAAGCAATGCACGAACTGCACAACGACATTATGGCCATTGCTCACCTCACCAAAGCCATTGTGTTAAAAGACGATTACATAGAAGCACGACTACTGCGTGCCGATATATTAATCTCGATGAATCAGTTCAAAGAGGCAGCCGAAGATATTGAAACCATTCTTACCCATCAACCCGAAGAGGAGGCAGCCTTATTGCTACGTGGCCGATTAAAAGAGGCAGAAGCCAACAATGAAGAAGCAGAAACCAACTACCGCCATGTGATAGCACTAAACCCGTTCAACGAGCAGGCATTTCTACACTTGGGGCAACTCTTTATTAAAGAGGAGAAAGCAACCGAAGCCATTGAACTGTTAGACGAAGCTATCGAGCTAAACCCAAACTTTGCGAAAGCCTACCAAGAACGAGGACGTGCAAAACTAATGAATGGCGACAAAGAGGGTTCGGTATCCGATATGCAAACAGCTCTCGAACTCAACCCAAAAGAGGAAGAAAAGCTAAACGGCACTTTCAACAATCAAAATGGAGGTGGCGCAAAGGATATTTGGCAAATCTAATACAGGGTTAAACTAATTTTATGTAAGTTTTCTTAAGTAATTAGATAAAAAATGTATGTTTTTGCTTGCATTTAAAAGAAAAGTATTACTTTTGCCCCATCATTTAAAGCGAAAGCTCAAAATAACAACAACAGTATGAACGTGTTTACTTATACATTTTACTTCTTCTTTTACTTTTACTTTAGCAGCAAAGTAGAGCGGGAGTTTGTATGTATCAAGTGACAGTGATACTTAAGAACTGAAAAGAGAGAAAGTAATCATATAAATCCCGCTCCTATCATTGGAAGCGGGATTTTTTTATACCCTACATAGATTGTATGAAAAAGATAGCTATTCAAGGAATACGTGGTTCGTATCACGACATCGCAGCACATAAGTTCTTCGACGGAGAAGAAATTGAACTGCTATGTTGCGCCACTTTCGAGGATGTGTTCAAAGCCATCAAGCAAGATAGCCAAACCATTGGTATGCTGGCCATAGAAAACACCATTGCTGGTAGTTTGCTGCAAAATCACGAACTGCTGCGTCAAAGTGGTGCGCACATATTGGGCGAATACAAGTTGCGTATTTCGCACTGCTTCGTGTGCTTGCCCGAAGAAGATTGGAACGATATTACCGAAGTAAACTCACACCCCATCGCTTTGATGCAATGTCGTGAGTTCTTGCAACAACATCCCACCATCAAAGTGGTGGAAGGCGAAGACACCGCACAAAGTGCCCAAATCATACGCAACGAGAACCTGAAAGGTCACGCAGCTATCTGCTCAAAAACAGCAGCCGAATATTACGGGATGAAAATATTGCAAGAAGGTGTAGAGACCAACAAGCATAATTTCACCCGTTTTTTAGTAGTGGCCGACCCGTGGCAAGTAGACGAACTACGCAAGGAACAACTAACAACACCACTCAACAAAGCCAACGTGGTATTCACGTTGCCCCACACCGAAGGTAGTCTTTCACAAGTATTGTCTATTCTTTCATTCTACAAAATCAATCTTACCAAGATTCAATCATTACCGATTATCGGTCGCGAGTGGGAGTATCAATTCTATGTAGACGTGACTTTCGATGATTTCTTGAGATACAAACAAGCGGTAGCGGCCATTACTCCGCTCACCAAAGAACTAAAAATACTTGGCGAATATGCAGAAGGAAAATCAAACCTGTAAGATAAAGCCTGCCGACCGACTGAGCGGCGTGAGCGAATACTACTTCTCGAAAAAGCTGAAAGAGGTGGCGCAAATGAATGCAGAAGGCAAAGATGTAATTAGTTTGGGCATTGGAAGCCCCGATATGCCTCCTTCGGAGGCAACCATCAAAACACTTTGCGATGAGGCGCAAAACCCCAACGGGCACGGCTACCAACCCTACATTGGCATCCCCGAGCTGCGTAATGCTTTTGCACAATGGTACAAGCAATGGTACAATGTAGAGCTTGACCCACAAACGGAGGTTCAACCGTTGATTGGCTCCAAAGAGGGTATCCTGCACGTGACACTTGCCTTTGTCAACCCCGGCGAACAGGTTCTGGTTCCCAATCCGGGCTATCCCACCTACACATCGCTTAGCAAACTGCTGGGTGTGGATGTGGTGAATTACGACTTAAATGAAGACAACAACTGGGCACCCGACTTTGAACAGTTGGAACAAATGGATTTGAGCCGCGTGAAGCTAATGTGGGTGAACTATCCCAATATGCCAACTGGAGCAAATGGTTCGATGGATCTGTATCAGAAATTAGTAGATTTTGCTCGTAAGCATCACATCGTGATTGTAAACGACAATCCATACAGTTTTATTTTGAACAACAACCCCATCAGCATTCTCAGTATCGAAGGCGCAAAGGAGTGTTGCATTGAATTTAACTCGATGAGCAAAAGCCACAATATGCCCGGTTGGCGCATCGGTATGCTTGCCTCCAACGCCGAGTTTGTGCAGTGGATACTAAAGGTGAAAAGCAACATAGACAGCGGTATGTATCGGGCAATGCAGCTGGCAGCAGCAACTGCTCTTGGCGCAGACGAAACTTGGTATGAAAGCAACAATGCCAACTACCGCAATCGTCGCCAATTGGCTGGTGAAATAATGGACGTATTAGGATGTACTTACGACAACAGCCAAGTAGGGATGTTTCTTTGGGGAAAAATACCTGCCGAGTGTAAGGATGTAGAAGAGCTTACCGAAAAGGTATTGCACAAAGCGCGCGTATTTATCACACCCGGATTTATATTTGGCAGCAATGGCGCACGCTACATACGCATTTCGCTCTGTTGCAAAGACAATAAGCTTGCCGAAGCCCTCGATAGAATAAAAACGGTAATGAATCAATAAACAATAGGTATAAATTTAAAACGTAATAGAGATATGGAACTCGAATCAATTTTACTCCCTGGTATGGAGTCTAAAAGACCAATCGTGATAGCAGGCCCTTGTAGTGCCGAGACAAAAGAGCAAGTAATGAGCACAGCACACGACTTAGCAGGCAAAGGCATCAAAATGTTTCGTGCTGGCATTTGGAAACCACGCACCAAACCAGGAGGCTTTGAAGGTGTAGGTGTGGAAGGCTTAAACTGGCTGAAAGAGGTAAAAAAAGAGACTGGTATGTATGTGTCTACCGAAGTAGCCACCGCCAAGCACGTGTACGAATGTTTGAAAGCAGGAATCGACTTGCTTTGGATTGGCGCACGCACCACTGCCAACCCATTTGCCGTACAAGAAATAGCCGACGCACTAAAAGGCGTAGATATTCCCGTATTGGTAAAGAATCCCGTAAACCCCGACTTGGAGTTGTGGATTGGCGCATTGGAGCGCATCAACAACGCAGGGTTGAAACGTTTGGGAGCTATTCATCGTGGTTTTAGCAGCTATGACAAAAAGCTGTATCGCAATCTGCCTCAATGGCACATCCCTATCGAACTCCGTCGTCGCTTACCTGAGCTTCCTATCTTTTGCGATCCCAGTCACATCGGTGGCAAGCGCGAACTGATTGCTTCGCTTTGCCAACAAGCGATGGACTTGAACTTTGATGGTCTGATTGTAGAGAGCCATTGTAACCCCGATTGCGCTTGGAGTGATGCCTCGCAACAAGTCACTCCAGAGGTTTTGGACTATATCCTCAATTTGCTGGTGATTCGTCAAGAGACTCAAACAACCGAGAGCTTGGGACAACTTCGCAAACAAATAGACGAGTGCGACGACAACATCATTCAAGAATTGGCTAAACGTATGCGTGTAGCACGCGAGATTGGTATGTACAAGAAAGAGCACAACATCACCGTACTCCAATCGGGACGTTACAACGAGATTTTAGAAAAACGTGGCGAACAAGCACAACAGTGCGAAATGGATGCAGAATTTATGATGAAGATATTCGAAGCAATTCACGAGGAGTCTGTTCGTCAACAAATGGAGATTATCAATAAATAATAAGGAGAAAAGAGAGATGAGAATTCTAATATTAGGAGCCGGAAAAATGGGTTCCTTCTTCACCGACATATTGAGCTTTCAGCACGAAACAGCCGTGTTCGACACCAACCCACACCAGCTTCGTTTTGTATACAACACTTATCGCTTCACCACACTCGAAGAGATTAAGGAGTTCGACCCCGAATTGGTTATCAATGCCGTGACGCTGAAATATACGCTCGAGGCTTTTCGTACGGTGATACCTGCACTTTCTAAAGATTGTATCCTAAGCGACATAGCTTCGGTGAAGACTGGTATTAAGAAATTCTATCAAGACAGTGGTTTTCGTTATGTATCTACCCACCCGATGTTTGGCCCTACCTTTGCCAGCCTCAGCAATCTGAGTAGCGAAAGTGCCATTATTATCAGCGAAAGCGACCATTTGGGTAAGGTATTTTTCAAAGACCTTTATCAAGGCCTACGTCTCAACATATTCGACTACACATTTGACGAACACGATGAAACGGTGGCTTACTCTCTTTCTATTCCTTTTGTTTCTACCCTTGTGTTTTCGGCAGTGATGAAGCACCAAGAAGCGCCAGGTACCACATTCAAAAAGCATATGGCAATAGCCAAAGGGCTGCTTGGCGAAGATGACTATTTGCTGCAAGAAATCTTGTTCAACCCCAACACCCCCTCACAAGTAGATAATATCCGACGTGAGCTAAAAAATCTACTGGATATTATAGACAAGAAAGATGCAGAAGGTATGAAGAAGTATCTAAAGAAAATTAGAGAAAACATTAAATAGTCTACTTAGGTAGAAAGAAATAGAAAGCCTCAAAGAGTTGTATTGAAAATCACTCTTTGAGGCTTTTTATTTTCATTCAGTTGTTTTAGAAACGTTGTCTATGTCCACCAAAACCGGGAGGAGGGCCTGACGGTCTATCACCGCTACCACCAGGTCGGTCAAATCCTCTTTGATTCATACTTTCGCGAGCAGCTTTGTTACCAAACACATTCAAGCGATAAATGACGTGAAACATACAGTAACTATTCACACCGTTGTATTCGGAAACCGAACGAAGGTCGGCTGTGAGCGAACGGCTTATATTAGTCTGCTGGCGCAAGATGTCGTACCATTCAAAACTAATGGTGGTAGATCCTTTGAACAGGGTTTGGGCTATTTGTGCATTCCAAATCCACTCATTGCGGTTCATACTATTGTCAGCATACCCTCGGCGACACTGGTTTACAATGTTGGTAGACACGGTCATATTCCACGGTAAAGTCACGTTGCTGTTTGCACCATACGAGAAGGTATAAGGTTCTTGATTGCTTTCAGGGCGAAGCTCATTACGCTCAAACGAATATTCTATCGAGCCATTGATACCAAATTCAAACCAGTTGTTACGATAGGCACCGTTGATGCGTTCGGCAAGCACCAACTCCGTACTTGTGTTGCGAAGATTGGACTTTTGCGCTTGTTCATACAAGAAAGCCACACTATTGGTATAGTTTACACGAGTAAACGAATTGATGGTAAATTTCTTATTCTTCAATGCCGTGTTGAAACCAAGCATACCAAAAATGTTCCAGTTTCCATTGATATTTTGCGGCTGTGAAATTGTTCCACCCGTTTGTTCATTGTATTCCGTAGCATTGGCTATCGCATTTTGAGTGGCCGAGAAACGAACGTGTGTCATCACTCCTCTTTGCGCATCGGCATTGTATGTATTATAAAACAAACGCACATTGTGTGTAAATGAAGGCTTCAAACCAGGATTACCCATTGTGATACGCAACGGATCGGAATTGTCTACAATTGGCAGCAGATTCTCCATACTTGGCTGACCACTACTACCTCGATAAGAAAAGCGCAATTGGCTAACCTTTGAGAATCGATAGCGAAAATCAACAGTAGGAGTAAAATTAAACACGTGACGCGTGGTGTCTATCATATAATCGCCCCGCTTATAAGAAAGTGTAGACTTTTGCGGCTGAAACGAACCACCAGCCGTCAGTTGATACTTTTCACGAACCAAACGAATGTTGGCAGTTATATCGTGGTTGTAATAGTGATACTGCGCATCTTTAGACAAGCTGTCTACAAGAAGCGATTGATAACCACTGGGCAACGGGTCGTATATATCCCAATCATTTCCCAAACTATATGTACGTTTATCGCTCGCATTGTTTTTATAAGTAAAGTTGTAGCTAAATTGCAAAAAGGTAGCTTTGGCTATTGGCTCACTATATGTCACCTGCGCGCTATAAGTGTAGTTGGTAGTAGGAGTAGTGATATATTGATTTCTGTAAAGAATCGAGTCCTCACCCGTCACCAAGCTTTTCAATTGATAATAACGAGTTTCTGAATCGGAGTATAAATCGTTGTTGTTATTGCTATATCCAAAACGTCCACGGAAGGTAATGTTACGCCCCATCGAGTTGAGTTTACGATTCAACTGCAAGGTAGCATTGGCACTCAAGCTATTGGTTTTGCGTAGCGATTCCGAATTGATGGCATTGACACGAATGTCGCGCAAAGGGTCATCTGAAGTATCGAGTGAGCCAAAATCCAAGTAAGCATTGGGGTTTGAAACGATACTAAACGGATCGGCATTGAATGTGCCAGAGTTTGAGTTCGATTCATTTTTTGTTTTACCATAGGTCACATCAGGACGAAAAATGATATTAGTCATCGTGTCGGGTTTCCACTCTAAGCGGAAATCGGCATTCAAGTCAAGATTCTTATTGGTGTTTTTAGTATTCGCATTCGAATAGGAATTGCCATTTTGCAAAAAACGTTCAGAGTAGCTGGTATTTACAATATCGGAGTTTTTATAATTATAACGTACACTACCACCTGTTTCCAGCTTGTTGGTTTCGGTAGCAAAGTTTATACCCACGGTTTTGGTTGCGTTCAGTCCATTGTTTCTACGCCAACGTGGGCCACCTCCACCACTCGAAAACCCTTGGTCGTTCACATTGTTTCCGCCACCAATAATCGAAAGCTGTGTTTTATCTACGAAGCGATTCAGCATCAAATTTCCCAAATAGCGGTCGTGTGTGCCATAGGCTATATCGGCATTACCAAACCATCCCTGATTCATTCCTTTTTTTACTTTCAAGTCAAGCACAGTCTCCTCCTCACCATCGTCTATGCCCGTGATACGAGCTAAATCCGATTTGCGATCGTAGGTTTTCAACTTGTCAATCATATCTACGGGTAGATTCTTTAGCCCCGTTTTCACGTCACCTCCAAAGAACTCTTTGCCTTCTACCATAATTTTCTTCACCTCTTTACCATTGATTTTCACGTTCCCGTCTTCATCAATCTCAGCACCTGGTATTTTTTTCACCAACTCTTCAAGCATTGCACCTTCGGGCACACGATATGCCGAGGTGTTGTACATCAGGGTATCTTCCACCACCGTCACTTGTGGAGCCTCGGCCGTCACAACTGCTTCGTTCAGCATCACCGCATCCGATTTAAGAGAGATTGTTCCCACATTTCTTTCGGGAGTACTTGTATTTAGTGTGAGTGGTTTTTCATCTGTAATCAACCCAATAAAAGATATACGCAACACATACTTGCCCTCTTTTACTTTGGGCAATGTGAAATAACCATTTCGTGAAGTCACAATACCCGCAGCTTGTGCACTATCGGGCAGAGAAAGAAGTTGAACCGTTGCCATCTCGACAGGTTCTTTCGTATCGGCCTCAACCACACGCCCTGATACGGCAATGGTTTTACTTTGAGCCAATACGGTAGCAGTACACGCAAGAAGCAGTACGACAAATAGAGTTACCTTTTTCATTTAATCAATTATAGGGTTGTATTAACGACAATTGTTTGTTTGACACCAATTCCCCAAAAAGGTTTAATAGAAAGAGAGTTATTTTTTAAAAATATTATCAATCTTGGCCTTCTTTGTGCCAAATTCAAGACAAAGTACATTGATTATCAGAAAAGTAAGAAAAGAAGATGTATCGACAGTCATCACATCGCCCGATGCCAATTTGAAGAGCATCGTGCCAAACACAAACAACACGGTCAAGAACATTGCATTGCGAGTAGCATTGCATCGTATCTCCTCAGTAGCTTTTGTTTCGTTTTTGCTAAAAGCGAATAAAATCATCAAAGAGCCCATCATCATTAGCAATTTGACACATTCTTTATAAAACAACAGGTTGTTATCCGTTATTTTCCCCATAAAAAACAAAGCAAAGGGGATTATCATAGAAATAAGTAAAACGGTATATCCCAACGGGCGGCAAAATACAGGTAGTAATGGTTTCATCGACTTAAAATATTTGAGACGACAAAAGTAACCAAAAAAAGTTTTTAACTACTTTTGTCACATAGAAAAATCAAATCCTTAGAATTATGAGCAAACAAGAGGTTATCCTTTGCGAAGATTTAGAAACAAGTTTAGGCAAAGCCATTGAACAATGTCCACACGATAAATTGTTTATTATCACCGATGAACACACGAAGTTGCTGTGTATGCCAAAGCTAAAAGAGACATCGCATCTTGCCAACGCTTACGAAATAAGTATCGGTGCTGAAGATGTACACAAAAACATCGAAACATTGTCCTCCGTATGGCAAGCATTAAGCGAAAATGGAGCCACTCGTCATTCACTTCTTATTAATTTAGGTGGTGGCATGGTGACAGACTTAGGAGGCTTTGCTGCCGCTACTTTCAAACGAGGTATGGCATACATCAACATCCCCACTACCTTGCTTGCAATGGTAGACGCATCGGTAGGAGGGAAAACGGGTATCAACTTCAACGGTCTCAAAAATGAAGTTGGTGTATTTGCACCTGCCGATAGTGTACTCATCGAAACGCATTTTTTACGTAGCCTCGACCGCAACAACTTCTTTTCGGGTTATGCCGAAATGCTAAAACACGGGCTTATCAGCACCACCGCTCATTGGGTAGAACTGCTGTCATTTGATACCGACCAAATCGATTATGATTACTTAAAACAATTGGTTGGACAATCGGTCAAGGTCAAAGAAGACATAGTAGAGCAAGATCCTTTTGAACACGGCATTCGCAAAGCACTCAACTTAGGACACACCGTAGGACACGCATTCGAGAGCCTCGCATTAGCGCAAGGTCAGCCTGTTCTTCACGGTTATGCTGTGGCGTGGGGAATTATCTGTGAACTTTATCTTTCGCACTTAAAAACAGATTTTCCAAAGGACAAGATGAGACAAACTATCCAGTTCATCAAAGAAAATTATGGAGTATTCCGTTTCGACTGCAAGCAGTATGATGCACTATATAGCTATATGATGCACGACAAAAAAAACAGTTCGGGCATTATCAACTTCACATTATTAAAAGATGTAGGTGATATTGTTATCAACCAAACAGCCGACAAAGAAACAATTTTTGAAATGCTCGATTTTTATCGTGAGTGTATGGGCTGCTAACCATTTATTATTCAAGTATTAACAAGCAACACTTGCTTATAGCATAAATTTAAGGTATCAATTCTTTGCGATTTCAAATATAATCACTACTTTTGCATCCGCATTTCGGGATGTAGCTCAGCCCGGTAGAGTACGCGTCTGGGGGGCGTGTGGTCGCAA
>CAMTPA010000008.1 GCA_947074275.1 uncultured Bacteroides sp. | reverse complement strand
AATCAGCAAGTAAGAGATTAGGCGTTAAGATATTTGGTGGCGAAGTTTGCAAAGCTGGAAACATCATCATTCGCCAAAGAGGTACTGAATTCCATCCAGGAAACAACATTGGTATGGGTAAAGACCACACTCTTTTCGCTTTAGTAGATGGAACTGTATGTTTCAAAACTGGTAAAGGCGACAAGCGTTTTGTTTCTGTAACTCCAGTTGCAGCAACAGAAGCTTAACCAAAAGCTAAATAATTTAGGCAAAAGAGACATAATCATTTATTGATTGTGTCTCTTTTTCTTTTTTACCTCACCAAACTAATTTATCTATACAGATTTTGCCTATCTTTGTAATCGCTAATCGAGAAAATTCCAAAAACTTAAGATATGCTTACGATTAAACAAATCACCGAAAACACCGATGCGGTAATCCGCAGCTTGGAAAAGAAGCATTTCAAAAATGCAAAAGAAGCGATTGAACAAGTCATCGCATTCAACGACAAAAGACGCAGTACCCAAAATGTTTTAGATAATAATCTTGCCGAAGTCAATTCATTGTCCAAGTCGATTGGTCAACTGATGAAAGAAGGTAAAAAAGCAGAAGCTGAAACTGCACGTGCTCGTGTTGCAGAGCTGAAAGAGGTAAACAAAACTCTTCAAACAGAAATGGACGGAGCAACAGAAGATATGCAAAACGTGCTGTACACAATCCCCAACCTACCCTATGATGAAGTGCCAGAAGGTGTTTCGGCAGAAGACAACGTGGTAGAAAAAGAGGGTGGTATGGAAACTGAGCTTCCTAAAGATGCACTACCCCACTGGGAATTGGCAAAAAAATACGATCTAATCGATTTTGACCTTGGAGTAAAAATAACAGGAGCAGGATTTCCTGTATATAAAGGAAAAGGTGCACAATTGCAGCGTGCTTTGATTAATTTCTTTTTGGCAGAAGCTAATAAAGCCGGATATATCGAAATTATGCCACCTACCTTGGTGAATGCAGCATCGGGCTATGGCACAGGGCAACTCCCCGACAAAGAAGGACAAATGTATCATTGCCAATTGGACGACTTATATTTGATTCCTACGGCAGAAGTTCCCGTAACCAACATCTATCGTGATGTTATTTTGGATGAAAAACAGTTACCTATCAAGAATTGCGCTTATACACAATGTTTCCGCCGCGAAGCAGGATCGTATGGAAAAGATGTGCGCGGATTGAATCGTTTGCACGAATTTTCTAAGATAGAAATCGTGCGCATCGATAAGCCTGAGCACTCTAAAGAGTCGCACAAAGAAATGTTGGAGCACGTAGAAAATCTACTAATCAAATTGGAGCTTCCTTATCGTATTCTACGCCTTTGTGGAGGCGATATGAGCTTCACGGCTGCTCTTTGTTTCGATTTCGAAGTATACTCCGAAGCACAAAAACGCTGGTTAGAAGTTAGCTCAGTCTCCAATTTCGACACCTATCAAGCCAATCGTCTGAAGTGTCGTTATCGCTCTGCCGAAAAGAAAACAGAGCTTTGTCACACGCTCAATGGTTCGGCACTTGCCTTACCACGCATTGTTGCAGCACTACTCGAAAACCACCAAACACCCGAAGGTATTCGAATTCCTAAGGCTCTTGTGCCTTATTGTGGTTTTGAAATTATCGACTAAAACACTGTATCATAACTCATAAAGCCACCCCAAAAAGGTGGCTTTTCTTTTGTTATTTACAAATAAGACGTATCTTTGCCGAAATATCAATTTGAAAGAAGTTACGCAATAAATCCAACAAATTAATTAGATAATGAACAAAATTGTTAGCAAAGAACATTTTTCGGAAAAAGTGTTCAAAATGGAGATTGAAGCTCCGCTAATAGCTAAATCGCGCAAAGCTGGACACTTCGTGATTGTCCGCGTAGGTGAAAAAGGCGAACGTGTGCCATTGACCATTGCAGAAGCTGATACTAAGAAAGGGACTATTACATTGGTTGTACAAAAAGTGGGGCTATCCTCTACACGCCTTTGCGAACTAAACGTAGGCGATCGCATCACAGACGTAGTGGGTCCGTTAGGGCAAGCTACACATATCGAAAACTATGGAACAGTTGTTTGTGCTGGTGGTGGTGTAGGTGTAGCTCCAATGCTCCCCATTGTACAAGCACTAAAAGCTGCTGGAAACCGAGTGATTACAGTACTTGCAGGTCGTAGCAAAGACCTCATCATTCTTGAAAAAGAAATGAGAAAAAGCTCGGATGAAGTTGTAATTATGACCGATGACGGTTCGTATGGCAGAAAAGGTTTGGTAACAGAAGGAATCGAAGAGGTTATCAAACGCGAAAAGGTAAACAAGTGTTTTGCGATTGGCCCAGCCATTATGATGAAG
Organism: uncultured Bacteroides sp.; assembly: GCA_947074275.1. Taxonomy (GTDB): domain Bacteria; phylum Bacteroidota; class Bacteroidia; order Bacteroidales; family Bacteroidaceae; genus Bacteroides. The sequence continues at coordinate 50,863 of CAMTPA010000008.1, read as the reverse complement.
TTCGTATGCGTGCTAACAAAAAAATATGAAATACCAACCGAAGTTTCATTGAACACCATTATGGTAGACGGAACTGGTATGTGTGGTGCTTGTCGCATCACTGTGGGCGGAAAAACCAAGTTTGTTTGTGTAGACGGTCCTGAATTTGATGGACATCAAGTGGATTTTGATGAAATGCTAAAACGGATGGGCGCTTTCAAGAACATAGAGCGTGAAGAGATACAGAAATTGGAAGTTACCAATTGTGAAGCTACCAAAGCCATTGCAGAAAAGAGTAGAGATGCAGAATGGCGCAAAGCACTTCGCAAAGAAATGAAACCGAAAGAGCGTACCGCTATTCCACGTGTGCATATGCCCGAATTGGATCCAGAATATCGCTCGCACAGCCTAAAAGAGGAAGTGAACATTGGCTTATCGAAAGAGCAAGCAATGACAGAAGCAAAACGCTGTCTCGATTGCGCCAATCCTGGATGCACCGAAGGATGCCCAGTAGGTATTGATATACCCCGTTTTATCAAATATATAGAATGTGGAGAAATCATTGAAGCAGCCAAAACATTGAAAGAAACAAGTGCGCTACCAGCTGTTTGCGGACGCGTATGCCCACAAGAAAAGCAGTGCGAAGCAAAGTGCATTCATCTGAAAATGAAAGAGCAACCCGTGGCTATCGGTTACTTGGAAAGATTTGCAGCAGATTATGAGCGCGAAACCAACCAAATATCAATCCCTGAAATAAAAGACAAGAATGGTATCAAAATAGCAGTAATTGGTTCTGGCCCAGCAGGATTGGCATTTGCAGGTGATATGGTGAAATACGGATATGACGTGACTGTATTTGAAGCACTACACGAAATTGGTGGTGTATTAAAATATGGCATTCCCGAATTTCGCTTACCAAACGAGATTGTAGATGTAGAAATCAACAATTTAGCTAAAATGGGAGTTGCATTTGTGAAAGATTGCATCGTAGGCAAAACCATTAGCGTGGAACAATTGGAGGAAGAAGGTTTCAAAGGAGTGTTTGTGGCTTCGGGTGCAGGATTACCCAATTTTATGAATATTCCAGGAGAAAACTCCATCAACATTATGTCGTCCAACGAATATCTGACCCGTGTGAATCTGATGGATGCAGCAAATCCAGAATCGGATACACCTGTGACATTTGGTAAAAATGTAGCAGTAATCGGTGGCGGAAACACCGCTATGGATGCTGTACGCACAGCTCGTCGCTTGGGTGCAGAACGTGCGATGATAATCTACCGACGTTCGGAGGAAGAAATGCCAGCACGTCTCGAAGAGGTGAAGCACGCTAAAGAAGAAGGAGTAGAGTTCTTGACTTTGCACAATCCTGTAGAATACTTTGCAGATGAAGAAGGCAAAGTAAAGCAAGTGGTTTTACAGAAAATGGAACTTGGCGAGCCCGACGCATCAGGTCGTCGTCGTCCGGTAGCTATTCCTGGTGCAACCGAAACACTCGACATTGACTTAGCAATAGTCAGCGTAGGCGTATCACCCAACCCAATTGTGCCAAGCTCTATTCCAGGATTGGAAATGGGACGTTGGGGAACAATCGCCGTAAACGAAGAGATGCAAACTTCAATCCCAACCATATACGCAGGTGGAGACATTGTGCGTGGTGGTGCGACAGTAATTTTGGCAATGGGCGATGGTAGAAAAGCTGCTGCCGCAATGAACGAGCAGCTTCAAAGCTGATAATAATATTTAATCAAAAAAAAACCGAGAATACATTCCCTATATTCTCGGTTTTTTTTTATGATTAATGTTCGGTACATATGAAAGTTTTATCGATAACATCCTCTTTCCAATTCGTAATAATCTAAGCGAAAATCAAGATATAGCATTATACTTCAAAGATTTAATTAAGAATTATAATAGCTTCCTAAAACGTAGAGCTTCTTTTACTTCACCAGTGAGTTTGTTACAGGATCTGGGAAAATTACAGAAGGCTTAAAAGATTTAGCCTCTTCAAAATCCATCATAGCATACGACATTATAATAACAATATCTCCAGGTTGCACTTTACGAGCAGCAGCACCATTCAAGCAAATTTTACCTGAACCACGCTCTCCTTTAATGATATAAGTTTCAAATCGTTCGCCATTGTTATTATCTACAATATGAACCTTTTCGCCAGCAATCATATTCGCTGCATCCAAAAGATCTTCATCAATGGTGATACTACCCATATAGTTAAGATTAGCTTCTGTCACACGTGCGCAGTGAATCTTAGACTTAAGCACTTCAATCATCATAAGAATTTGGTCTTTTTTGGTTTATAAATTATTTATATCTAATATTATCAATCAGACGAACATCGCCACAAAACACCGTAATACAACCTACCGCATAATCTGTTTCATCCCAATTTGCTATTTTTTGCAAAGAATTGCCATCTACAATTTCAAAATACTCCAATTGCAATCCAGAAGCAGCGGTGATAGCATTTTCCACCATCTTTTGTGTGTCCTCTACCGAATGATTGGTTGCAAAGGTACAACTTTTATATAAGGCCTGAGATATATTTAAAGCATTTTCACGTTCTTCAGCCGATAAACGCGCATTTCTGCTACTCAAAGCCAGTCCATCTGTTTCGCGCACAATGGGACAGCCAATAACCTCAATAGGGTATTTCAGATCATCAACCATCTTTTTGATAATAGCCAACTGCTGAAAGTCCTTTTCACCAAAATAAGCTCTATCGGGCATTACGGCATCAAACAATTTACTTACAATCTGACAAACGCCATTAAAATGACCTGGACGATGCTTTCCCTCCATCACCTCATCCAACGGTGGATAACTAAACATTCGCATATCTTCGGATGGATACATTTCGGCTATTTCGGGTGCAAACACATAGTCCACTCCACAAGCTTGCAACAATGCACAATCAGCCTCTAAAGTACGTGGATATTTTAAAAGATCATTTTTATCATTGAACTGAGTAGGGTTTACAAAAACACTTGCCACAGTTACCTCATTATCTTCTACACTTTTTCTCATAAGCGATGCATGGCCCTCGTGAAGTGCGCCCATCGTAGGAACAAATCCTATTTTTTTGTACAAATCTTTATGAGTTGATAATTCGGATTGTAGCTCCTTTATCGTATGTACAACTTTCATTTCTATTGATTTATCTTATTATTTGTTCAAAAAATCGTGCAAAGTAAAGTATTATTTGGGAGATAAAGAAGAAATCTCACAATTATTGTATAATAATACAATTCGCTATTAATATGATTAACAGCATTATCACAAATACAATTAACATCTTTATTTTTCTATTCATATTTACATCAAAACAAATGCAAGCATTATAGCTGCAAACCAAACACACACTGAATATCAAGCACTTAACAATTGATAAGGAATTATAGATAGAGTGCATTTGCTTTAATGCCCTTTTTTTTTTATATCTTTGCAAAATATTTATATAGAAGTATTGCTATTATGACCAAAGCTAACAAAGTTTTATTTATTACCCAAGAGATTACACCTTACGTTCCTGAAAGTGAAATGTCTTCAATCGGCAGAAACTTGCCGCAAGCAATTCAGGAAAAAGGTAGAGAAATTAGAACTTTCATGCCTAAGTGGGGCAACATCAACGAACGCAGAAACCAACTACACGAAGTAATTCGCCTATCAGGTATGAATCTGATTATCGACGATACCGACCATCCACTTATTATCAAGGTAGCCTCCATCCAATCAGCGCGTATGCAAGTTTATTTCATCGACAATGATGATTACTTTCAAAATCGCCTGCAAGCTGTTGACGAAAATGGCGTTGAATATTCAGACAACGACAGCCGTGCTATTTTTTATGCAAGAGGTGTGTTGGAGACCGTGAAGAAGCTACGCTGGTGTCCTGATATTATTCATTGTCACGGTTGGATGTCGGCAATTGCACCCCTTTATATAAAAGAAGCATTCAAAGACGAACCATCATTTCGCGACTCAAAAGTGGTGTTTTCTATCTACGAAGACGAACTTAAAAACAAACTTAGCGAAGATATTAAAGCCAAACTACAATTAAAAGGAATTAAGAAGGATGATTTAAAGATTTTGAATGACGCTTCAAACTATTCCGATCTTTACAAATTGGCTATCGATTATTCTGATGGTATTATCCAAAATAGCCCAAATGTAAATGAAGAGGTTATGGAATACGCTCGTCAATCCAACAAGTTGATACTCGATTATCAATCACCCGAAAATTATACCGACGCTTGTAATCAGTTCTACGATCAAGTTTGGGAAGCTAATCAAAAATAAACTTAGTTTAAAAGATTCATCATGAAAGCAAAATATATATTGATTGCACTCCTTACACTTTCATTTGTTGCGTGCGATGATAACACAGGTGCGTTAGGATTGGAAATGTTTCCTGGAAGCGATCAAAATATCTACGGTAAATCGACGACTTTTGAAGTCACAACACAATCTAAAATAGCTGAAGAGGTTTTTGCAAAAACAAGTGTTGGTTATTTAGGCAAATTCACTGATCCCAATTTTGGATATTACGAGGCAGGGTTTCTCACACAATTCAATTGTATCGAAAACTTTTCGTTCCCTGCTGTATGCAATCCCGATAATGAGGCTGATAGAGACAATCCCGATGCTATAATGTTATCAAATACAATATATCGCACCGAATTAGTATTGACCTATACAAGCTATTTTGGAGATTCTTTAGCTCCTTCACGTCTTAGTATATATGAACTCGACAAAGAGTTAGATAAACAAGCTGCTTACTTTACAAGCATTGACCCTATCGATTTTTATGACCCCACCGATTTATTAGGAAGAAAAGCTTATACAGCTGTCAATCAAGCTCTAAGTGATTCATTGCGTAATTTAAGTACCTACATCCCTTCACTTGTCATCACATTACCACAATCACTTGGACAAGAAATCTTGGATAAAAGCCGTGAATGTGAGAAAAACAATCAGGATTTTGCCCCTGTATTTATGGATATGTTCAAAGGTATTTATGTGAAGAATGATTACGGAGATGGAACAATTCTTTATATTGACCAAATTGAAATGAATGTTATTTATGAATGTTTCATAAGAAATAACAGCACAGGCGAAATATATAAAATGCACGATGAAAAAACAGATTCTACTGGATATAGCTATCGTACATTTGCTGCTACAAAAGAAATCATACAAGCTAACTCATTTAAAAGTGACGAGAATCTGATTAATCAAAAAGTTGCAGAAACAGAGTGGACTTATCTAAAAACTCCTGCTGGTATCTACACACAGGCCACTCTCCCTCTTGCGGAGTTTGAGGACAAATTAAGTCAAGACACATTGAATGTTGTACAATTGGCTTTCACCAATTACAACCAAACAAATGATGAGAATAAGTACGCTTTTTCTATGAGTGCCCCTACTTATGTATTACTTGTGCGTGAGAAAAACAAAGAATCATTCTTTAAGAACAATGAGATTAATGACAATCTTACATCTTACATTGCTCAGCATAGTTACATTTACAATAACCAATATGTATTCTCAAACCTTTCACAGCTGATTAATATTTGTTTAACCGAAAAAGCTACAGCTGTAGAAGAACTTGCCACATTCGGTAAAATTGATGATGTATTGGGAGAAAATGGTCAGCCAGTAACAACTATCAAAGAATGGGAAAAAGCTACAGAGTGGGATAAAATTGCATTGATTCCTGTTAATGTAGTGACTGATACCAACGGTAATGTAGTGAGCATACTGAATGACTTACAACCTGGTTACACCAAACTAAAAGGAGGCTTAACTGGAAGCAAGCTCGATTTAGATATTATTTATACATCGTTTGAAAAGTAGTAATATTATTATTTCAACATAAACCTCAAACGGCTTATTGACATTTCTTCAATAAGCCGTTTGAGGTTTTACAGTTATCCTACGATAATACTCTTATAACTTTATTTTTTTGCAACATCTTCCGATTTATTGTGAATGCGGTCTAACGCAGTGACCACATAACGAGCTTTTGTTTTTCCTTTCTCGTAAGGCAATCTACTTTATCATACCATTTATAGTTACATCTTTAATATAATAGTTACTTTTGTTCAAACAAATTCTAAAAGACATCGCTAAACTATGACTGGTATATACATATCCCATTTTGCAGGACACGTTGCATTAGCACTTCTCAAACTATCAAAGCAATTGCAAAATACCGAAATACTCAGCTCTTAAATATCAATATTGACTAAAAACAAATCACCACTCCGTTACGCACCAAGTGGGGTGTATCATTTATATATATAAAATGTTTGTAGTGATGCACTTTTCAACTATTGTATAAGCAGCTTATTATAAATAGATTAAAAACGATTTCTCAACACAATGACCGAACCAGAAGTACGACGGCTTCTACGACAAATGAAGGAATGGGATTCTGAAACCGCATTCCATCAATTCTATAATATGACATACGACCGTTTGTTTCGTATAGCCTATTATTATGTGCATCGCGACGAATGGGCACAAGAAATCGTATTGGACGTTTTCCTTAAATTGTGGAATCAACGCGATACCCTACCCGAGATACGAAGTATTGAAGACTACTGCTTCGTCTTGGTAAAGAACGCCTCACTGAATTATTTAGAAAAAGAATCGCGCTACGAAAAAAATATAGAGTATGACATTCCTGAAGATTTGAACAAAACAGCCACGCCCGAAGAGGAGTTTATTAGTGAAGAGCTGTTTGCCCGCTACGTAAAGGCGCTGGACAGGCTTCCTGAGCGTTGTCGTGAAGTATTTATTCGCATTCGCGAGGAGAAACAAAGCTATGCAGAAGTAGCCTCAGCACTCGATATAAGCGTAAAAACAGTAGATGCACAGTTGCAAAAAACCACAAAAAAATTAAAGGATGTAATTATGAATTGGGAGGAAATTTAATTTTTTTCAAATCGACATAGGGAATTTATCAACATCTCCTGTCTTTATCATTGTAATAGGTTTAATTTAATAACACAAAAACAATGAAAAGATTTTATTTAAACGCACTTTTGACATTATTCGTGTTCATAGCCACAGTGGCTTGCACAGATAACAACAACAATTATCCTGCCGATTATGTCGGATTTGAGAAATCAACTCACACACATAATTATGATGTCAGCAGCAGTGAAGAGAGCATAACCATCAAAGTGATGGCGGCTAACAAAAAAGATGAGGATAGAAAGGTAAAAATAACAATTAATAGGTCGGCCATATTTGGCGATGCCTACAAGCTTGTAGACAACGAAGTTATTATTAAGGCAGGAAGCAAGTCGGCTAAAGCTACGGTTAAAATATATCCGAAGAAAGTAATAAAAGGTACATATATTCAGATACAATGCATTCCACAATGGAAAGATGCGGAAAACACACAATTAAGCATCAAGCTTAGACCCAAATAATACAGAGTAATACATAATAATATGAAGTATACAGAAACGGAAACCGATAAGGTATTGGATAAACTTATAAAATCCACACGTTCGCCTCGCGGACAATATTCGGCAGCAGAAAGTTATAAACTGTTGGAAAACCGCTTAACCCGAAAGAGCAAACGCGTTCTTCCGCTTCGTATATGGCGCACAGTAACCTCCGTTGCAGCTATAACACTTATTTGCATAGCTGGTTGGTACACTTACGAATACTTGACTCCAGTAGAAATGCAAACCATCAATACATTGGCCAATCGCACGGAAGTTACACTGCCTGACGGTTCACAAATTATGCTCAATCATTATTCATCGTTGACGTATCCCAAACGTTTCAAAGGAGACAGTCGAGAAGTCACACTAAATGGCGAAGGATATTTCAACATTACCAAAAACCCAGATAAGCCTTTTATTGTAACAGCCGAAATGATGAAAGTACAAGTACTGGGCACTCAATTCAACATTGATGCTTATCGCAATAACCCGAACGTAAGAACAACCTTAATTGAAGGTTCTGTAATGGTTAGCATCGATTCCACCAATGAGCAAATTATACTTCAACCAAGCGAAAGTGCTATTTATAATAAAGAGAATAAAACTCTTGAGCTGGCAGTTGAAGATGAAACCACCACAGTAGCTTGGCAAAACAACTCATTTATTTTTAATAAGCAAACACTACAAGAGATAGCACGCAAATTAGGCAATTCATTCGGCGTAGTGATTGAGATTGACAATAATGATTTAGCCAATTATCGCCTAACAGCTAAGTTCAACAACAACGAGTCGCTCGAAGAGATATTGACATTGCTACAAACAGGTAGAGGTTTTACATTCACAAAAATCAATCATCAAAAGATTATTATCAGCAAAAACTAACTATGGTTAAACAATATATTAAGAGTTATTATATACGATTCTTATTATTCATATATATGCTCTTGGCGTGCTGCTATGCGATACACGCAGAAACACACCAGCCCAAATACACATTAATTTTGAAGAATGCCACTCTAAAGGAGTGCATTGAAGAAATTGAGAAAATAACTGGATATTCATTTATCTATGGAGAAGAGGTAACTATACAGCATCCCATCTCTTTAAAGGCAAATCAAAAAGCATTAACGGAAATATTAGACTTAGCTTTTATTAATAGTTCTATCAGTTTCGAGGTCAAAGGAAAACATATCCTTTTGCAAATGAAAAAAACGAAACCCACTGCTCGCAGATTTACGATTAGCGGATATGTAACTGACCATCTATCGTCAGAAACAATGATTGGGGCTAATGTCATTGATAGAACACGGCACAAAGGTGCCACAACCAACCCATTTGGTTATTATAGCATCACACTTCCCGAAGGGGAAGTGTGTATGTTATATTCTTACATAGGCTATGATACACAGCAACATCTATTTACACTACAAAAAGATACAATACTCAATGTTTCGATGAGCAACAACAACAAACTGGAAGAGGTGGTTATTGTTTCAGACAAAACAGAGTCGGGCATTGCCTCAACCCATATGAGCTCGATAGACATACCTGTAGAGCGCATCAAAAACACACCAACTGTATTGGGGGAATCGGATGTATTGAAAACAATTCAGATGATGCCAGGTGTACATACCGGTGTTGAGGGTTCTGCGGGGCTACATATCAGAGGAGGAGGTCCCGAACAAAACCTATTTCTTTTGGATGGCGTACCGGTGTACAATGTAGATCACCTGTTTGGATTCTTTTCGGTCTTTTCACCTGAAGCAATCAAAAAGGTAACACTATTCAAAGGTTCATTTCCAGCTCGTTTTGGAGGAAGATTATCATCAGTCGTAGATATTCGCACCAACGACGGTGATATGAAAGAGTATCACGGTATGATTAGCGTTGGGTTACTAACGACTAAGTTTCAGCTTGAAGGCCCCATCATCAAAGACAAAACATCTTTCAATGTTTCTGCACGCCGCACTTATCTTGATTGGCTTATAAGACCATTTATGAGTTCCGACGAGAAGTTTAAATATAGCTTTTATGATATTAACGCCAAGGTTAATCATCGTTTCTCGGACAGAATGCGTCTTTATTTAAGCTTCTACAACGGGAATGACAACTATGGCATTTCTTTTACTGACAATAATGAATCATACTACCTATCCAGCGATATGCTACAAACAAACAAGGATAAGATGCGTAGCAACTGGGGGAACTTGATTGGTTCGGCTCGCTTAAACTACATCTTCAACCAAAAATTGTTTTGCAATGCTACGGTAGCTTACAATAAATATCAAGTCAACATACACAACAGAACCTACTCTAGCTTAGCGCAATCTAAAATAATCGCTGAAAATCTATACGAGGCAAACTACAAATCGAGCATACGCGACTGGATGTATCAACTCGATTTTGATTACAACCCCATACCTACCCAAAATATAAAGTTTGGAGTTACCTATCAGCGTCACAATTTTCACCCAGAGGTCTCCAACTCAAAAATTAAAGAAATAGAAAACAATAATGTAGTGCAGGACACAGTCTATCATAATATAACAAATAGTGCTATACGGGCACACGAATGGTCGGCATATATAGAAGACAACTTTAATATTGGTCGCAACATACGTGCCAATATCGGTCTACACCTATCAGCATTTAATGTCAACCGTAAGACTTATTTCTCGGCACAGCCACGCATATCAGCTCGCTATCAAATGAACAAGAATGTTGCGTGGAAAGCATCTTATACTCAAATGCAGCAATATATTCATTTACTTACATCGAGTATGTTGTCTATGCCAACCGATTTGTGGGTACCAGTAACCAACAATATCAAACCGATGACGGCACATCAATATTCTATTGGGGGCTACTACGTTGGGTTTAAAGGATGGGAACTTTCGGTAGAAGCCTATTATAAAAAGATGTATCGCATACTCGAATACAAAGAAGGGAGTAGTTTCTTTGGTTCTTCGGCTGGATGGGAAGACAAAGTGGAATCGGGCAATGGAAGAAGTATGGGGATAGAATTTATGCTCGAAAAACTATCGGGCAAAACAACCGGTTGGATTGCCTATACGCTTGCAAAAAGCGACCGAAAATTTGCAGCTGGTGGCATCAATAATGGACAGACTTTTCCTTTTAAGTACGACCATCGTCACGCTGTAAATTTAGTGGTGAACCACAAATTTAATAATCGCATTGATATTTCTGCCTCTTGGATGTTTGCCAGTGGCGGTGCTGCATCAATAGCCAAGGAGGTTACAGGGATCCTTCGTCCCGACAAGGATGTAGTTGATATGGAAGAATACATTGAGCAGCGAAACAATTATCGCCTACCCTCAAAACATCGTTTAAACTTGGGCATTAACTTTCGCAAAAAGGTAAAAAGAGGGGAACGAGTGTGGAATATCAGTGTGCATAATGCATACAATGCAATGAATCCCGACATTGTATATAATGCTGGTATGACGGGATATTATGTTATGATCTATGACCCTACGACTCAAGAAACAATAACTGAATTTAGAAACGGAGAACCGAAATTAACAAAGATAACCATGGTTCCATTTATTCCATCTGTATCCTATACATTCAAATTTTAATGATTATGCAAAAAGTGAAAATATACCATCCTATCATATATCTCATCTTAATTATGACATTAGCATCAAGTTGCTACAATGAAATATCACTCAAAGATGCCAACACCACCCCTAAGTTGATAATGAATGGGGTTATCAATGCAGATAGTACGAATAATGTATTATATCTCAATTTAAGCGGCAGTATGCAACTCAATCACATTGATAAGGCCATTGTAGAAGTGTATGTAGATAATCAGTTGAAAGAGAATGCTTCGGAGGTGCAAACACAAAATATGTATGATAAGCAAAAGCGTTATTTAATAACAACGAAGTTTAACCCGGGTGATAAAGTAAGAATTGAAGCACGCACAGAAGATGGCAATCACCACGCTTGGATAGAAGAGACAGTACTGCAACCACCTCTACCTATCGAGAATGTAGATACCGCTACCGTGAAGTTGCGTATCAATGACAGCTACTATGATCGATTACGCTTTCGTATCACTTTTACTGATAGAAGTAATGAAACCAACTTTTACAGACTTATACTGGAACGCACAACAACAATAAAAGCACGTCTGGAAAATGAGCGTGACACGGTAGCATCTACTAAAAGCTATAAAATACTTTGCAATGAAGACATTGCCTTGAGTGATGGTCAACCCAGCGTAGGGGAAAGTGGCTTATTTGATAAGCCAGAGAATATATATGGTGTATTCAGCGATGCTTATTTTAAAAATGAAACTTATACATTAAATGTATATATAAACCCCAACTATTATCCCTATCTACCTGAGCCGTATGAAGTAATTGACGTGCATCAAGATTGCTTAATACGCATACAAAGCATTAGCCAAAATGATTTTAAGTATTTAAAAGCACTCAACGTGTTAGACTCTGATGTATACGATCCTATAATGATGGAGCCGATAACATTCGCCAGTAATGTTTCAGGTGGATTGGGATTGGTGAGCATCACAACCGAAACAACCCATCGCATAGAGCTTCCTGAAGAATCTTTATATCCTTATTAATCAGGTTTTGGAATAACATTGCCATAAATAGAAAACGATAAGAAGACATCACACAGAAGAAATCATATTACATAAAGCCCATTTGTTTTGATTTACTAATTTAAAATAAAAGCTCAATCGGCTTATTGACGAAATGTCAATAAGCAGCTTGAGCTTTTACAATTAGCCTACGATAATATCCTTATAACTTTACTTTTTTTGCAACACCTTCCGATTCATTGTGAATGCGGTCTAACGCAGTGACCACATAGCGAGCTTTCGTTTTTCCTTTCTCGTAAGGCAGTTTGTAGAAATTATCACGAGTGATAGCTACAATATGCGAAGGGTCGTCCAAATCAATCTTTTCTTTATTATCGAAACGATATATCACATACTGCACCGCTTTATCCATTTCATCTTTGGCCTTGGGAGCTGTCCAAAAAAGCATATAGCCATCGGCAGTCCAAGAGGTTTTTACCTTTTTCACTTTGGCAGGGGGAGTATTGTCCATAAAATCAAAAACTGGAATCAATGCGGGGTATTTATGATATTCAGCAATCAAAGCATCCTTGTAGCGGCCAGCATTCTCTATGACAGCACTTGCAGGCCATTGACAGCTACCACCAATGGTTTGATAAGCACGCTGCAAAGCCATTTTGCGCGGCAACTGATTGATTGAGGGATTTTGAGGATCACGATTCTCTACTGTATTCATCACCGATTGCCCTATGAATAGCGGACGATTGCCCGTATTGCGTGCCCACCAATGTATCAAAGTCTCATAATCGGCACGTTTGTGTCCTATCTCCCAATAGATTTGGGGGATGTTATAATCTACCCACCCTTCGCGTGCCCAAAGCAAAACATCGGCATACAAATCATCGTAGTTTTGCAGACCGTTGGTTTTACTTCCCAATGGGTCGGTGGCTTGATTGCGATAAATCCCAAAAGGACTGACACCAAACTTCACCCACGGCTTAATATCGCGAATCGTTTCGTGTAGCTGCTTTATCAGTATATTCACATTGCTACGTCTCCAATCGGCTCTATTTGAAAAACCCTGCCCATAACGCTCAAAACTGGCATCATCGGGGTAGCTGGCACCAGCCACTGGATAGGGATAAAAATAATCGTCCATATGGATTCCATCTACATCATAACGTGAAATGATGTCGGATACAACCATACAGATATGTTTACGACTTTCGGGCAATGCGGGGTCGAAATAAAGTTGGTTTCCATAAGTGACAAACCATTGAGGACGTATGTTGTAGACGTGGTTGTTTGCCAATTCATTCTTCAGATTTGTTTTTGTGCGATACGGATTTATCCAAGCGTGAAATTCCATTCCACGTTTATGGCATTCTTCTATCATAAACTCCATCGGATCCCAATAAGGCGCAGGAGCTTTGCCTTGTGTTCCTGTCAAGAAGCGACTCCAAGGTTCTAACTGCGAATTGTAAAGTGCATCGGCCTCGGGGCGAACTTGAAAAATAATCGCATTGATACCCGCTTCTTGCAACGAGTTGAGTTGTTGCACAAGTGTCTGTTGCATCTTCTCGGTCGACATTCCTTGAAACTGCCCATTAACCGCCTGAATCCAAGCAGCTCTAAACTCACGTTTCGGATACCTATTTGATGTTTGTGCCATTGCTCCTACTACACACAGCAGAGCCATTATTACTAAAAAACTTCTTAATCGCATATCTTTTACTTTTCTACATAAAATTAGAGTGGCAAAGATAGCACAATACACTTTACAACCAATAGTTTGATTGGCTCTATTGAGTTCTGGTTGATTGTTTTTCAAAAGTTGCAACAAGACTACCCGATGTTTGAAAATGGGCAACACCCTCACCATCTATTTTTCCGATAGAAACCAATCCGCTTGAATAGCCAAAATCACGATAGAATATAGCAATGTTTCCCCACGGTGCATAGAGAGTTATATCTCCCAACGAAGGATTGTAACCATTGGGTGCTCCATCTGTAGATAGGCGATAGTTATTGGGCAGATAAAATATTTTTTCGGTAGAAGCGTAATCTTCGAGCGTTACGGTGAGAGGCAGCTGAGTCAGAAAATCTTTAGCCGTAGCATTGTTGTATAAAGTAGCTGTAACGGTGTTATTGCCGATGGTGATTTTAATACGCAAAGTCTCTGTGTTATTTTCCAAAGTCGCATCATCATTTGGCGATGGAGAGGAATCGTTGTCTTCGTCGTTGTCTTCGGGAACTGATGGTGCTTCGGGCAGCAGAATTACATCATCCGACTTGTTGCAACCAAACACCGATATTGAAAGTGCAATAAGAATTAAATAAAGAGATTGCTTCATAGCTATTGAGTATTTATGAGTTAGTACAAAATATTCTTTCGACAAGACAAAAATAGGATTTATGCGAAGCGATTTGCATAAACAAATTACAGAATGTATTACCCTTTTTACGGTTTCTTTGTCAGACAAACAACAAGCAAGATGAAAAGCATCTATATTTGTAGCTATGAATGAGATTATACAACTGGACACGGTAGATAAGTACAACAAACTGTATGGTTTGGAAACCTTGCACCCATTGGTTACTGTGGTAGACCTAACAAAGGCAACACACATTGTGAATCACGTGGGGATGAATTATGGACTTTATGCTCTATACCTAAAGTGTACGGAAGGATGCGAAATAAAATATGGACGCAAAAAATACGATTATCAAGAAGGTTCCATCGTAAGCTTTGCTCCTGGACAAATAGCAGAGGTGAATACAGCCGAAGATGAGGTGCGACCCGAAGTTTATGGGTTGTTGTTTCATCCCGACTTAATACGTCGCACTCCATTGGGGCAAAACATAAAAAATTATGGATTCTTTTCGTATGCTTCGCACGAGGCTTTGCACTTGTCGGAACGCGAAAAAGAGATTGTAATGGATTGCTTAAAGAAAATAGATCAAGAGCTAAAACACGGCATCGATAAACATAGCCGAACATTGATTTCGATGACCATTGAGCTTTTACTCAACTATTGTCTTCGGTTTTACGAACGCCAGTTCATTACCAGAGAAGATGAGAACGCAGATATACTGCAAAAGTTTGAGGCACAGCTCGACCTTTATTTCGATGATAAGAATGCCAAAAATCAGGGTTTGCCCACCGTGAAGTATTTTGCGGATAGCGTGTTTCTATCGCCCAATTACTTTGGTGACTTGATAAAAAAAGAAACTGGCAAATCGGCTCAAGAGTATATTCAACACAAATTGATAGAAAAAGCCAAGGACTTGATTATATCCACCGAACTAACAATGAGTGAGATTGCCTATGATTTAGGGTTTCAGTATCCACAACATTTCAGCCGTTTGTTTAAACGACAAGTAGGCATCACCCCCAACGAATACAGAGCCACCAACTGATGCTATTTTATGCCATTTGGGTAGATAGGCTTGTTCGGTTTGGTAGATAGGCCTTGCCAGTTTGGTGGACAGGCCTTGCCAGCTCGGTAGATAGGCCTATCTACCAAACCAACCTTAAACACACATCAACACAGCAACCAAACAGCTAATAAACAACAACTTACACACACTGTTCAGCATACATAGAATAGGCTTCCATTTATTCTCTTGTTTTTACGATATAGAGCGATAAATGGAAGCTTTATTATGAAAAGGATGTCCAAAGAATTTAAGTAAGCACTGAACAAAACAACCCATAAATTTATTTTAAAGGTAATTAGTTTTATTATTATTCATTCAATAGGTGGTAGGCACAGCAACTAATAAGAGCAGCAAAATTAACAGGGGCTTCGTTAGTAGTTTTTTTGAGCTAAAGCAGAAAATCGTATGTATGCACAAATTAAAAGATTAATCTTGATTATTTCTTTTATAAACATTTATATAAACATAGTTGGAGAGAATATCAAGAAAGATACCATCAACAATTACATTCCTTTTTTTCAGATCAAATCGGCAGGTGGCACTGTGCTGCCCACCACGCCCATTGTGCAAGGCAGCAAAAACATCACTTGGTTCAATGCTGCCAGCTTCCGTTTTGGATATTCGGCCACTGGCAGGCGGTGGCAAGATAGAGAATACAAAATGCCTTCTATGGGCATTGGAATGCACTTCACCAATTTTTATCGAAACAAGGATATAGGAAAACCCATTGCCCTTTATATGTTTTATGCCGCACGATGGAAAAAATTCAATCGCAAGCTATCACTCAATTACGAGCTTAATTTAGGATATTCATTCGATTGGAAACCCTACAATTCGGCATACAATCCCGGCAATGGAGCCATTGGTGCAAAATGGGCGGTTTTCGTAGCCTTCGAGCCACAAATTATTTGGAAAATAAGTCCTTATTTCGATTTGATAGGAGGGTTTATGCTATCGCACTATTCAAATGGTGGCACTCGTAAGCCAAACAATGGATTGAATATGGTTTCCCCTACCCTATCCTTACGTTACAATCTTCATAAAATCGATAATGAATCTGTCTATTCCGAAGATATTCCCACTTTCAAACCCAAAATAAAACAGGATGTTTCTGCCAATTTCGCAATCAGGCAGTTGATGGTGGAGGCTTACAATGAGGGAAAAGAGGAGATGGTGCCACTTAACTATAATTTCGAAGTGCTGGGCATCAATTACAATTGCTACTATGTGCCCAATTACAATTACAAATATGGCTTTTCGCTAAACTTAGTATACGATGCAAGCAGCAATGCTGAAATAACCATCAACAAAAACACAAGTGTAGTGAAACACGATGTTTTCTCGCACCGCATTTCATTGGGAATAGCTGCCTATGGTGAGTTGTGCACCGAATATTTCTCTATATTTGCCAACATCGGTTACAACGTGATACACAACCAAAGTTATGATTCGCGAGTCTATCAGATGCTTGGCATAAAATATTATTTCACCCCAAGTGTATATGGCACAGTTGGGGTAAACGCCAATGGCTTCAGCTCTGCTAAATATCTATTTTTAAGTGTGGGATATACCTTTCATTGAACGAAGTACAACAAATTAAAAGGATATCACTAACATTATTTATCCTAAGAATTCTTGCACATCTAAATATCGTTCGTACATTTGCGAACAATAAAAATTATTTTAATATGCCCAAGAAGTATACATCGGACGAAGAACAATTGGCTCGCTTTGCAAAAGCATTGGGACATCCTGCTCGCATTGCCATCTTAAAATATTTGGCCTCACAAGACAATTGTTTTTTTGGTGATATACACGAGGTGTTGCCAATAGCCAAAGCAACAGTATCACAACACCTGACAGAGTTGAAAAACGCAGGGCTTATACAAGGTGAGATTCAACCTCCAAAAGTAAAATATTGCATCCAACCTGAAAACTGGGCTTTAGCAAAACTTCTGTTTACGGAGCTTATGAATATAAATGAACCTCGAAAAAAGTGTTGTCAATAGCAATACATTAATCTTTTTGCGCGAACTATGTTCGTGTTTTTACGAATTACTAATTTTAAATTAATAGAATATGGAGATCAAAGTATTGGGAACAAGCTGTGCTGGATGTAAAGCACTCTATGAAACTACCAAACAAGCAGTGTCGGAACTTGGGATTAATGCTACTATCGTCAAAGAGGAAGACATTATAAAAATAATGTCCTATAATGTGATGAAGTTGCCAGGTCTGGTAATTGATGGAAAAGTTGTATCAGCAGGCAAAAAACTATCCCTACAAGAACTTAAAGAATTGCTGACTAAATAAGTTGAAATATGAAATTTACTCTATCACTATTCATTGTTATTCTGTCATTTGCTTCGTGCAGCGAGAATTTATCTAAAAAACAGAGCGAAGAAATAGCAGAGGATGTTACAGAAGTATTATACTTTCATACAAAAAAACGTTGTATCACTTGCAACTCTATTGAGCAATTATCAAAAGAAGTGGTTGATAGCCTTGCCAACGATAAGATCGTGATGAGCATAATTGATATTACAGAAAATGAGACTATGGCAGACAAATACGAGGTGTCTTGGTCGTCACTTTTACTTCATAGAGCTGGCAAAACAGAAAATCTTACCAATATGGGCTTTAGCTACGCCAAAAACCAGCCTCAAGTATTCAAAGCAAAGCTAATAGAAGCACTTGAAAATATTAAGAGATAATGGAATGGATTCAATCTATACTGGATAATGGCACCACGCCTATTCTGACAGCTATCTTACTGGGAATATTGACCGCAATAAGCCCGTGTCCATTGGCAACCAATATAACAGCAATAGGCTATATCAGCAAAAATATTGAAAATCGCCACAGCGTGTTTTGGAATGGAATATTCTACACCATCGGGCGCATCATCACTTATGCTTGTATCGGATTCATTATCATACCCATTCTACGTGAAGGTACAAGCATTTACGCAATTCAAAAAACAATCAGTAAATATGGTGATTTGATTATTGCTCCTGGATTGATTTTGGTAGGCCTTTTTATGCTTTTTGCAAACAAGCTAAACCTGCCAAAATTCAACTTTAGAGCTAATGAGAAAAAAATAGCCAACCACGGCAGCATTGGCGCATTATTGCTGGGCGCATTGTTTTCGTTGGCCTTTTGCCCAACAAGCGGTTTGTTTTACTTCGGAATGTTAATGCCTATGGCTGCAGCCGAATCAAATGGCTATATACTACCATTTATCTACGCCATAGCCACAGGATTGCCAGTGATTATCATAGCTTGGATATTAGCATATAGCATAGCAAGCATTGGTAGTTTCTATCAGCGTATACGAATTTTGCAAAAATGGATGAATATTATAATCGCATTGCTATTTATAGCAGTGGGAATTTATTACGGAATCATATTATGGCTATAAAAGTATTAATTTTATGTACAGGCAATAGTTGTCGAAGCCAAATGGCACACGGATTTTTACAATCGTTTGACAATAAATTAATTGTTTGTTCGGCAGGAACTAATGCCGCAGGAAAGCTCAACGATGGAGCTGTAAAAGCGATGTCGGAAGTGGGAATTGACATTTCGTCTCATACGTCCGACTCGGTAGAAAAATATCTAAGAGAATCATGGGACTATGTGATAACTGTATGTGGAGGAGCCAATGAAAGCTGTCCCGCTTTTGTTGGCGAGGTCAAGCACCGCCTACACATCGGCTTTGACGACCCTTCACACGCAGAGGGAACTCCAGAATTCATTGAAAGCGAATTTCGCAGAGTAAGAAATGAAATACGTGCCAAATTTCACAAATTGTACGTAGACGAGATGATTGATGACCCTTCGTGTCCGTGTGGCGCAAACTATTTCTGTAAATGTGAATAAACTATGATACAACATTTAGCCGATTGGCTTGTATATGATCTATTCGGATTGGATGCCAACACACATTTAGGAGCTGCTGTAAACTTCTTTTTTTACGATACTGTCAAGATTTTAATATTGCTATTTTCGATTAGTGCAATAATGGGTATAGTAAACGCCTATCTACCTATTGATAGATTGCGCAACTTCCTTACCACAAAGAAACTTTATGGGTTTCAATATCTTTTTGCGGCACTTTTTGGTGCTATAACACCCTTTTGCTCTTGCTCCTCAATTCCTCTTTTTATCGGTTTCGTGAAAGGAGGAATTCCTTTGGGAGTAACCCTTGCTTTTCTTATCACCTCGCCATTGGTCAATGAGGTAGCAGTTGCAATGTTTCTTGGCGCATTTGGCCTAAGAGTTACCTCCATCTATTTAGCGAGCACTATTCTGCTGGGTGTAGCAGGAGGGTGGATTCTTGACAAATTCAAGCTCGAAAGATATTTGAGCGATTGGGTGCGGCAAATCCAATCTCAATCCACCATCGAATCCACCGATTGGGAGATAGAAAAGGTGACATTCATCAAGCGTTTGCCAACAATACTCAAAGACGCTTGGAGTATTGTGAAAAATGTATTGGTTTATGTTATTGCTGGTATAGCAATTGGTGCTATTATACACGGTTATGTTCCACAAGATTTCTTCGAGCAATACCTTTCAGCCGACAAATGGTATAATGTGCCTTTGGCTGTGATATTAGCCGTTCCTATGTATGCAAATGCTGCTGGCATTGTGCCCATAATACAAGTGTTTGTAGCAAAAGGCATACCCATCGGAACAGCCATAGCATTTATGATGGCGGTTGTAGGACTTTCTATACCTGAAGCCACTATGCTGAAAAAAGTAATGAAATGGCGTTTAATTGCTATCTTTTTCGGTACAATCACTTTGTTCATCATCATATTAGGCTATCTTTATAACCTATTGTTATAAAAAGCCAATCACCGAAATAGTAGTCAAAAGAATGAGAATGAAAAGGAAAATACAAATTATTTCTTGTTTAATGGTACTTATCATTGTAGCTGCTTTATAAAAAATGTACCAGCCGAACATCTCATTTTAGATTATGCTGGATTCAGAACCATAGATTCTGTCATTAGAGCTAATATAGTTTTTGACCAGAATGATATAACTATTGTATCACAACTGTTTCACAACGAAAGGGCACTATTCTTGGCACAGCATTACAGTATTTCGGCCATTGGATTCAACGCAGAGAATGTTCTCCTGAAAGTAGGCATCAAAACCAAGATTCGTGGAAAGCTGGCACGTTTAAAAGTGTTTATCGACTTGTTTATAAAAAACAACCATTTTTTAGGTAAGAAAATATTCATAGAGTAAAAAAGCTCTTCATACAATTTGCACCACCAATTTTTATGCAGGCATACAATTCGAGAAGTCGGATGTTTCTGCATACGAATGATGATTCATCAAATCTTCTATCTCCGTGAGAATAGAGTGTTCGCTGCTGCGCACCCAATAAACAAACTCACGGTTTGGAGTGTAGGAGTTACTAAATTCAATCAGTTTATCCAAGTCGTAATTATCACAAGCGATGCCAGCACCAGCCTGCATTGCCTCATAAGCATTGCAATCGTGCCCGATGTGTTCCGACACCATCAATATAGGTTTTCCTAAATACATCGCTTCACATATCGACTCGAAACCAGCCGTGCTGGCATAGCCTTTACATCCAGCCATTAGATTTAGGAATTTGGTATCATCTACCAGATGATAACTCAACGTATCATCTATTTTCGTCTCCTCATCGGCCTCCAAATTATTCCAGAAAAAATGCAATTGAACATCTGGATATAATTGATGAAAACCTTCAATGCTATCTGCAAAACCACCATTTGTCATATATCCGTGTATGTAGTCACCTTGTTCGGGCGCAACAGAAATCAGTTCGTCGCGCAATAGTGGCGGCACTACGGCAAGCTTCTGATTGCCGTCACCATCCATTTTGCGCAAAGAGAGCGCAATCCGTTTGTGTGCCCTAAAGCTTGTCATTCGAGTATAAATTTTCAGTAACGACAGTTTAATAGCCGACCGTTCGGGAAAATTAAAATCGGGGTGCAAAAACAAATATTGATGTCCCACACAAATGCAAGGCACTGACGGACGAAACAAAGCATAAGTAAGTCCCGTGAGCAATTCGTAAAAATTAATCACCACTTCAGCACCCGTATTTTTTATTCGATGGTTGATATAGCACATACTTCTATAAAATTCGGGAAGATGCGTCAGATTATTGCTAACACTTTTTCGTAAATCCATCGTTCTTTCGTCGGAAGAAGATGAAAAATGAGGACTTAAAAAACGTTTCACAGGCGCATTTATGCTCCGATTGAAAAAACCGGGTAAAGTAGATGTATTGCTTTTGCCCACAAGCACCTCCACCACTTGATGCCCGTGACGGGTCAACATCTCTTCGAGTGTCAGAGCTTGTGTCAGATGACCTTTTCCTTCGCCTTGTATAATAAATAAAAATTTCATAAGTCTTCAATTTTGAAGTTACAACAAACGTTTTGTGCCATTTGTTTTTAGGCACTACAAAAAAGGCTTTTTTACATTACAAGACAATGACCTTTTAAATACGATTTTATGAACAATTTCAATATTTCTTTCGTTCACATTAGAATTATAATTATATTAGTCGCCGAAAGGCGTATCATTCATTAAATGTTAGGAAAGGAAAATAGTATGGAAAAGTTTGAAGATTTGATACAGTCGCCTGTACCCGTGTTAGTTGATTTTTTTGCAGAATGGTGTGGTCCTTGCAAGGCAATGAAACCCATACTCGAAGATGTAAAAGCTAAAGTTGGAGAGAAAGCACGTATTGCCAAAATAGATATTGATAAAAACGAGCAATTGGCAATGCAATATCGCATCCAATCGGTGCCCACCTTTATTCTTTTTGTAAAAGGCGAAGCCGTGTGGCGGCATTCAGGTATGCTTCCAGGCGATCAGCTGGTTGCATTAATCGAACAACATTCAGATAAATAAATATATGAGAAAAGTTTTTGCGATAGCGTTAGTTATCATTTCCGGAATATCAATGGCATTTGCCGCAAATGATATTCAAAACGATCAAAAAAATGAAGGTGAAGTAATTGCTATGAATAAAGCAATGTTCATCAAAGATGTTTTTGATTATACTACAAACAGTGAAGTTTGGAAGTATGAAGGTAAGAAACCTGCAATCATCGACTTTTATGCCGATTGGTGTGGTCCTTGCCGACAGACTGCGCCTATTATGAAAGAACTTGCTAAACAATATAGCGGAGAAATAGTAGTTTACAAAGTCAATGTAGACAATGAAAGAGAGTTAGCATCATTGTTCAATGCCACAAGCATTCCTCTTTTTGTGTTCATCCCTATGGAAGGAGAACCACAAATATTTAGAGGAGCAGCCGATAAAGCCACCTACGAGAAGGTGATTCAAGATGTTCTTTTAAAGAAATAACATAACTACTATTTTATTTCGCAACAACAAAAAGTGCCAATTGGGGGATATTCCGCAATTGGCACTTCTTTTTCGCTGAATGTTCAGCAATTCTACAATGAGGATTTATTACCATTTATAGAGTGATTTATTACCGATAATCAGTTCCCTATTTTAAGGCAAGCAAACTAATTATCATCTTTTTTTAAGATACCTCGATTTATCTTAGCAATAAAGAACACACTGCTTTGTATTTTCTTTAAGTTCGCACATTATTTGACTTAACAACTCTAAAAATACAACAAAAAAACATAGCATTATCTAAATGCACATCTAAACTAATATTAACTAATTATTTCACTAAAATGAAAAAGCAGATTTCAAACTTACTTTTTATTATGGCTACTGCCATTATCTTATTTTCGGGTTGTAAAAACGATGATGAAGTGAAAATCGAAACACTGAGCCCAACAGCTTACACCGACAGCAATGGTTTGAGCTTAACTTATAGCGGAACACCGATGCTCGAAAAGCAGGTTAACTTCACACCCGATGCGCAAGATCCATACAAAGCCACATTAACACTTACTGGCACAGCAGCAGGCATTATCCCTGGTATGAGCGAAGTAAAACTAAACTTGAGTGATATTCAAATTGAGAATAGCGTGTTTTCGTTTGCAGGCACAGAGGTAGTGAACGGTGTTTCTATCGAATATACTGGTAAGGCAACGTCAACTACTATGGCATTGGATTTGAAGGTAACTATGCCACAACACGAGCTAACAGGAAAAACTGTTAAATTATTGTCACCAGCTTTATTTCAAACAACTCCTATCTATATAAACTGGCAAGCTGACGATTTTCCATTGGGCGAAGAAGGTTCGTGGGATATGCAAAGTGCTATATCAATGATTCTTGCAATGGCAAAGATGGATGATAAAACCATTCCCGAAATGCTTGTTGATGTGTTGAGTGAAGTGACCTTCTTGGCAGACGGTAATATACAAGCAAAATACAAAGACAGTCCAGAGGACGCTGAATGGAAAACATCTCCTTTAAACCTTGCGATGTATACAGTTAGCAACGGAAAAATCAACGTGGTGCTGAATATGACACAAATTGCAGCCATTGCAGGAACTGATATTCTACCAACCTTTGAAACAGCCCTTACTTTCCTTGCCAGCGTGGGAGTAGATTTGAGCGCAGGTATTCCGCTTGCTTATTCTACCGAAGAGAATAACGGTATCAACATTTATCTTGATACGAACTTTATATTGCCGATATTAAAAGCGGTAAAGCCTCTTTTTGAAAGTGAAGCCTTCATTACAAACATTGTCGAAATGCTTAAAGAGCAAGCGGGAGATATGGCTCCATTGGTAGAAGCACTCTTGAAACCTGTATTAGTGGCATTTCCCAATGTTATTGATACAACAACAGAAATTGAATTAGGGTTGAATACTCAACTTGTGAACTAAAAAGATACGTACATAAATATAAAAAGGTCGTAGAAGTTTGCTCTACGACCTTTTTATATCTATATAGCTTAAATAGAAATTTGGACCTTTATTTTTTTTCTAAAACAATACCTATCTGCAATTCGGTGCAAGCATCAATCACTCCATACACTTGTGGGAAATAAGCTTTCAGAAGCTTCACCAAGCTATTATCATCGGGCAGATATGGTAGTAGTTCTTTCAATATTTCTAAATAAGGCAATATCATATCTTTGGTGATGTATATTTTTAAAGAGCTGCCTTTCAGTTCATAAATAAAAGGAATACCTTCTGTGAGTAGGTTTAATATTTCGCTTATGGCATCGGTTTCTGCTCGCGACTGGGTATAGGATGTAGCTAAAGCAAATATCTCGGAAAGATTGGGTAAAAGGTGGAGTTGATTGTTGGCTACATAATATTGCATAAGCCCATTTGGTGTAACATCCAAAGCCTCATCTGCAAATGAAGCTGTAACAAAACCATCGTCATTGAAGGTAATGTTATTCACGATTTGTGAGTATTTCCCCAAGAGAGCCTCTACAAGTTCGCACAATTCGGCAAGTGTAAGATTTTTCCCAGACAGGCTTACAACAACATCAGCAGGCTGTGCATCTACAAATATAGCAGAAGAAGTAATCGCTCCTGCTGCATTGGTTTTAAAAGGTGGAAGTTGCCACGTGCCTGTTAAGTCATTGATTGTCTTTACCGTCAATTTCATCAACAGCTTTCCTTGCTTCACAATGCCACGTGCATCAACAGTACCACCAGTTATGTTGGCCGTACCTTCGAGCCATCCATCCACTTCAGTCAGTGGAACATCAATTACCGTTTCACCGGGGATGATGTATTGCAATATCAGCGTACCAGTGTCGGTGATACCCAGCACCCTCCCTTTCAGTTGAACATCGTTAATGAAAAGTTCCAAATTATTTCCCAAATAGGTGCCTTGATTA
Organism: uncultured Bacteroides sp.; assembly: GCA_947074275.1. Classification (GTDB taxonomy): domain Bacteria; phylum Bacteroidota; class Bacteroidia; order Bacteroidales; family Bacteroidaceae; genus Bacteroides. The sequence goes on along the minus strand of CAMTPA010000008.1, from coordinate 25,574 downwards.
TTGCCTGCACTGTTTTTATCTTTGTCATCACCACAATTCACAAAAAACAGAGCAACAAAAACGATAATCCATATATGATTTAGATTCAGTCTCATAACTACGTTTGTTTTGGTTTCTTATTGAAACAGATACTCTAAAAAAATGTTTATTCGATTGGCTATTTTAAGATATGAGCTTGACACGAACGAAACGTTCATATCAAGCTCTAAAGGTTAGAATTGGGAATGGGTTATTTCATCTACCCATCAGTTTTGTTTGCGTGCTCCATCGGAAATCACTACATCATAGATTTTAGGAGAATGCCCGTACTTGATTTTAAACAGTTTTTATTAGCTACACAAAGCTTACAATCAATTATAAACAATTCACTCGTCAAGTATTAACTCTTATCAAATCAACTATTAACAGTTATCCGAGCAACTGTTAATAGTTATCGGAAGAGTTCAAAGAGGTGATATTTGATGTGAGGTGATTTGACACTTCGATACGTGTTGTTTGTGATTGAAGTCCACCACCCGATACTTTTAGCTGCACATCGCCTGCTTGTTCGCTACTTTGAAGCACAACAACCAACTGCCCGTTAAAAGCTTTCATCGTGGAAAGTACAAACGATTCGAGCGAAGAGGGATCGCCATTGCAAACCCCTTTAAATCTACCGCACCCTTTTACATCAAATTTCAACTGATGCTGAGCATTGGAGCACAAATTGCCGTCTTTATCAACTACACTCACCGTGACAAACGACAAATCTTTGCCGTCGGCAGCAAGAGTTGTCCTATCTGCTTCGAGTAATAATTTATGAGGTTTTCCTGCTGTTTTCAAACTCTTTTGAGCTACTTCATTTCCATCGCAGTCATACGCCACCACTTTCAATTCTCCTGGTTGATAGGTGACATCGTTCCAACGCAAACGATAACGATCCATTCGTTCTGCAACATTTTTGGTTCGTTTGCCTTGGCTTATACCATTTACAAACAATTCTGCTTCGGGATAATTGGTGTATACGTATACAGGTGTAATCTCTCCTTCTCGGCCTTCCCAATTCCAATGTGGCAAAATATGTAAAGTTTCTTCGTCCGCATTCCATCGGCTTTTATATAAGTAATAGCGATCTTTGGGCAATCCAGCCAAATCGACAATACCAAAATATGAGCTACGTGCAGGCCATAGATGATCGTATGGAGTAGGCTCACCCAAATAATCGAAACCAGTCCACACAAACTCACCAATCACCCAGTCTTTATCATCTTGCAGCATCCAGTCGTCTTCGGGGATATTGCTCCACCAGCAAGCCTCCAAATCGTATGATGAACATTGGCGGTCGTCATAGGTAGCCCCATTTTTCTCCTCCACAGGAAACTTGTAAATTCCGCGCGAACTTACAGTCGAGGCTGTTTCAGAGCCTAAGATAAAACCTTGTGGTAGGTTCTCGTATGCCGATTGATACTTGTGTGTGCGATAATTTAAACCGGGAATATCCATAACTGCTGCAAAGCCACTACTCACGGCCTCATCCACTTTGTCCATTCCCTGAGTTACAGGGCGCGTAGCATCTTCGCGATGAATAATATCTTGCAACCATTTGGCCAATCGTGCTCCCTCGTTGCTCCATTGTTCGGGAATCTCATTACCGATGCTCCACATTATGATGGAGGGGTGATTTTTATGGCAATGCACCAAGTTTATCAAATCTTTCTCGGCCCAATCATCAAAAAAACGATTATAACCATTCTTGCACTTTGGGTAACGCCACATATCAAACGACTCTGCCATTACCATAAAACCCATTTCATCGCATAATTCCATCTGCCAAGTAGAAGGCATATTGTGTGCTGTGCGAATAGCATCGCATCCCATTTCTTTCAAAATAACCAGCTGTCTGCGCAAAGCAGCTTTATTCAAAGCAGCACCAATCGGTCCTAAATCGTGGTGTAAGCATACCCCTTTTATCTTTCGTGTTTCGCCATTGAGTTGAAACCCCTTATCCGAAGTAAACGAGATAGAGCGTACACCAAAACGAGTAAACACCTCATCGGTTAGCTCGCCGTTATTTATCACCTTTGTGCGAAGCAAATACAAATTGGGCGTTTCGGGCGACCAGAGCTGTGGCGCATTCATCTCCAGATAACAAAGCGATGTTCCATTTGAAAAAGGGGTATCTTCTTGCATCACTCCAATAGGCAAACTATCTGCATTCAGCACCTCGTGAATAATATGCAAATTGGCAGCAGAATCTTGTTTTCTAAGCTCTGTTTTTACTTGCAATACCGCACGCTCTTCAGATACTTCGGGAATTGTTATCGTCACACCCCACGTTTTTATGGCAGTAGGCTGTGTCAGCACCAAACGCACAGGACGATAAAGCCCAGCTCCCGAATACCAACGAGAGCTTTCTTCTAAGTTTTGCAAACGCACTGCCACAACGTTTTCTCCATCAAGCAAATAAGGCGTTATATCTACATTGAAAGCGTTGTATCCATTTGCCCATCGTCCAGCCTCTTGCCCATTGACATAAACTATTGGTTCGGACATTGCACCATCAAAGCAAAGTTCGGCGTGCGCATATCCTTGTGGTTTATCAATCACCAGTCGATACCACCCAACACCAATGTAAGGAAGTGCTCCAGTGCGTCCAGTATGTTCCGAGGGTGTTGTCTCGCCGTTCTGTTCAATGGCAACATACTGAATATCAATATTGCGATCGAATGGCCCAGCAATAGCCCAATCGTGTGGCACACTTACCACATCCCAGTTTTTATCGTCATAATTGGGGTTCATCGCATTTTCAAAATCACCTTTTGAGAATTTCCACCCTTTTTCCAGTTCCACCTCCTTGCGCACATCAGCTTGTAGCGGCAAAAAGATGAGTGTACAAATACAAAATAATAGATGTTTCATTGTTTATTAGTCGTGAAGATTAGCTTATTAGTAGTTAATGTAATCACCAAAAGGAAGAAGTGCATCCGTGGGGCGACCATCATCTGTAAACGCACCTTTGTCATAAGTTTCATAGGTATAGCATTCGGGCTCCCAATAAAGAATGCCCAAACATCGTTTATTGGTTTCGTGAATAGACTTACGAAACAAATCGGCAAGAAAAGCTTGCGCCGTGGCCACCTCTGTGCGGCTCATCCCAACTTCCACAATCATACATTCAGTGCCATACCGATCGAACAGTGTATTTATATTAGCAATGATATTTTTATTGGATTCTTCCCACGAGTTCAATTCGGGATAAAGCGACATTCCGATAACATCCCACTTTCCATTGTTTCGTCTAAGCCCGTCAAACAACCAAGTAAACCGGCTTAACTCATCGCCTCTGTCTACGTGTACTATAACTTTTGCTTCAGGATACACACTTTTTACAGCATCGTAACCTGCATTCGATAATTCTGTATAATTCGTCATACTATTTGTAGCATTTCCCATCGGCCATAACATTCCCGTAGTAGTTTCGTTTCCTACCTGCACCCACTCCACATCAATCTGATTATTTTTTAGCAACTGCAACACCTCTTGCGTGTGGTTTGCCACCGCTTGTTTCATTTCATCAAGTGTGAAATTCTCCCAAGCCACCGGAATGTATTGTTTGCCCGGATCTGCCCACACATCACTGTAATGAAAATCAATCATAATACGCATCCCCAATTGTTTGGCACGAAGAGCCTTTACCAACACGTCATTAGCATTACACCAGCCATCGGCAGGATTGACCCACACTCGAAGCCGAACCGTATTCATTCCAATTTCTTTCATCAAAGCAGTACACTCTCGTTCTTCGCCTTGCGCATTGTAGAATTTCACATCGTTAGCTTCAAATTTTGTAATCCAGCTAATATCTGCTCCACTCGCAAATTCACTTGTAGTAGGTTCGGGTTTTTCAACCGTTTTAAAAGGTGGTTGTTCTTCGGCACAAGCTATAAAGCTGGTAAGCATCGCAGCTGTCAACACTCCCAATATAAGTTTAAATGATTTTTTCATGGCTTTCTATTTCGTTTAAAAGAAAAGAGTCACGTTATCATCCACAAGAAAAAGAACGCAACTCTTTTCGGAATAAATTTATTGTTTTTCTAATGTATAAGTGATATGTCCCATATCCCACGTATCGATGGTGAGCAAATAAACACCCATTTCGGAGGGAACAATGTTTACTCCTTTGCCATATTGTAATACACCATCTGCTTTTTTAGTCCACATCATATCCCAATCATCGTTTAAGATGATTTGAATGCCCCACTCTATGTAGTTTATATCAATGACGGCTTTCCATACCTTAGCATCCACATCATACTGCATCAAGTCACTATCTATCGACCAACCGTTGAAATCGCCCGATACTGAAACCTTCGTAATTTCTTGATGACTCCACGTATTATCGGCGGTGTTGGCCGTAAAAAGGTAAAAACCACTTTCGGCAGTATCCATCCAAATATTCCAAGCAGCACCAGTTGCATCCAGTTCATAAAGCGATTCGGGCACAGAGCCATAAAGCACTTCACGGTCTTCGGTAGCTAATTTAAAATTCTCCCAACCTTCGGCATAATAAAAGCCTTGATAGATATTATTTTCCTCGGATGAATAAAGTCGACATTTCACATCATTCCAATTATCAGGATTAATCATTTCCAAGTAATTAAAATAGGTGGATTCGCCCGCTTCGCCTTCTTCGATAGTAGCTATCACTGCCTCCTCGCCCATTGCCAAAGTAAGAATATAGCTCCCCGCTTTAGGTATAGAAGCAGAAAACGAGATAGAAAGTGTGCCAGCAATGGCAGCATCATCATCCGTACCTGTTTCAACAGTATATGTTTTGGTAGATGCAGTAGCCGATGATATGGTAGATGCACCATTGGTTGTAAAACTACCAGTCCACTTATTTTGAGGAACCGAAAACTTCATCACAATAGGGTTTCCATCAACTATCACTGTTAGGTCATTCAACAGTGTGGCGCTCCATTGTTGCGTAAGCGTGTTTACCGTAGTAAAGTATGAACCAGCCACTCCAGGATACCATATATTCCACAACGTAGAAATATCATTGCTCAACATAAAAGCTGTACCTATCACTCCATCATTGCCCCACATCGTTCCATCGTTCTCTCTAAAATAAGCATTCATCCATCCCGACGCACCAACAAATCCTTGATAAACACCATCTTCTTCGGGTGAATATAAATAGCCAGTAACTGTTTCTTGATCGGTAGCCAACATAGCAATCGTGTTCATCCGGATACCATAAGGAGTTACTTTTATAACCTCCACATTGCTATATTTAGGAGCAAGGTTATTACCCAACACGTACTTAATGCGAATGTAAACCTCAGACACGCTCCACGGTTCTATGCCCAGCTTCTTAGTTATGTTATTAAGCTCCACGTGAGTGTAACTTTTAGTATTTTCGACACAAAGAGACGACTCGCCATTATCAAAAGAGTTGGAAGATGAAATCTCAATGTATTTATTTATCATTTCATCTGGTAGTCCATAAGCATCATTGTCTATGCTTAAAGCATAATTTCCCCAACTTAATGATAGGGCAGACACATTGGGAGTTTCAGCATTCAATGTAATATCTGTTTGCGAAGCGTTTAATGCAGCATTAGTTCCTGTTTGAAACCCGTTTACGGTTATGTATTCTTTATCGTCGTTGCAAGCAGCCCACCCTAACAACACACAGCATAGAGTGAGGTAAGTATATAATCGTTTCATACTATTTAGTTATTAGTGTTTAATAATTCTCGTTGTATAAATTGGGATTCGCAGTCAACTCAGCATAAGGAATTGGGTAAATGTTATATTTGCTATCTACGGCACGTCCATCAGGTATTCCACCTTTCCATTCCCAAATATGCTTATCGGTAGTAAAATAATCGTAGCGCACCAAATCTGTGCGACGAACCATTTCCAATGACAACTCACGTACACGCTCATTCAATATAAAATCGAGTGTAAGTGCTGCCACATCAATGTTTCCCGACTCATTGCCATAGGCACGAGCACGCATGCTGTTCACATAAGAGACCGCCGTAGTACGATCGGTGCCTTGTCCACCACGCAAAAAAGCTTCGGCAAACATCAGATAAACATCGGCTAAACGGAAAAGAGGCAAATCGGTACACACGCCATCCACTTCATTGGCCATACTACCTGCATCGGTCAAGTTGCTCCACTTCATATAGAAATAGCCACTATTGGGGTCGTCGAGCGAAGCTATGACTTGCGGACGGTCTTCTGTATAAAACAAATTACGACCATCTCCACTGCCATATAAATCGACGATAGGGCTACGTGCTCGATACATTTCCCACGAACTCTTCACTCCCAGTTCCATACCAAATGTGGCACTACACTGTCCACACACGATGTAGGTACTTGCTCCCCACGACACACTATTCTGGCTATCTACACTAAACCCAAGAATTATTTCGTTGGTACGCTTGTCATTATCGGCATTGAAAAGCTTTTTATATTCTGGTTCCAAGGTATAACCTTCGTCAATAACTTTTTTACATACAGTAATACAATCTGTATACCGGTCGCCACAACCATACACTTCGGCGTTGAGATATATTTTAGCAAGGAGTGTATTTGCTGCTCCACGTCCTACACGTGGATAAACCACATTCAATCTATCAGGCAGTTGATTTTCGATTTCTTTCAGTTCGCTTTCAATATAATCAAATATCTGTTGCGCTGTGTAGCGTGGTGGAATGTATGTTCCTATCGGGTCATTCTCTGTCACAAAAGGCACATTGCGAAACAAGTCTAAAGCGTGCGAATAAGCCAAAGCTCTAAGAAAACGCGCCTCATAAGCCATTTGCAAAATGGTTGCCTGTTCATTATTACTAAAATCCCCAATAGCACTTTCGTTGGCGTAGCGTAAAAACTCATTGCAAAGAGCGATGGTGTAATAGATGCGATAGTACATATCGAAAACCCACGGATCGGTTGCATCCCACGAAAGATACGACAACTCGGTTTGCCCATCGGAAGCGTGCCAAATCATAGCTACCTCATCGGTTCCTACCTCTTGCAAATTGAAATAACAGCGCATATAGTCAAAGCCACGACTGCCTTTTATATCCTCATTTCCACCGCCTTTATTTTGTCCAGCAAGCACAAAAGATCCATAAACTTTGGCAAGTGCCATTTCATAATTCTCTACCGAAGTATATACATCTTTCGGAGTTTTGTCTATACGAGGATATTGATCTAAATCGCCCAAACAAGAAGTAAGTACCATTCCTGTAAAAAGCATCAATATAGATATGTATTTATTTAATTTCATAACGGATAACTAATTTATTGTTGAATTAAAACTCAATGCCTAAAGTAAGCGAATATACACGTGGACGTGGATAAAAAGAGTTGTCCATACCATTAGGAACTTCGGGGTCTACACCCGAATATTTCGTGATGGTGAATACATTTTGCATCATTGCCGACACATTGAAATTGCTACACCATTTGCCTATTTTACCAAAGTTATAACCCAACGTAAGGTTATCCATTTTCAAGAATGAGGCATTTTCCAAGTAATAGTCCGACAGACGTTGACGCTCTTTAAAACCTGTATCAAGATAACTTCGATTGAGGTTGTTCAATTGGTATTTGTTGTAACTCACAGTCTCCCAAGCACCAGTATTCATTGCATTGGCATTGTAAACGTAATTGCCGATATTGGCACGAAGACTAAAGCCCAACGTCCATTTTTTAATGCGCAAGTTGGAACTTAACCCTAAAATGTAATCGGGTGCGGGAGATTTATAACGATAGCGGTCTTTCTCGTTGATAATGCCATCATCATTCAAATCGGCATATTTACCTTCAATTGGCATACCACTTTCGTCGTACAATTGATGATAAAGATAGAACATATAAGGTTCGTAGCCTTCGGTAAGCACTTGAAAGTTGTAAGTGTCGAGTGTAGGGCCTACCAAGGTATTGATTTGCTCACCTCCCTTTACCAAAGAGAGATTCTTTACTTTCATCTTTTGCCAAGTAGCGTTGAAACTAATGTTCCACTCCACATCTTTGGTTTGAATGGGTGTACCGTTTAGGGTCAATTCAACTCCTTGACTATCTACATTGCCCACGTTAGACACTACACGGGTATTGAAGTTGGAACCAGCTGCTACGGGAATCTCTGCTAACAAATCTTTTGTTTTACGAGTATAATAGTCTAAACTACCCGAAAAACGATTTCCGAAAAACGAGAAGTCTACTCCATAGTTGAACGAAGTGGTCGATTCCCACTTAATATCACTAATATACGATTCGGGGCGATACATTGGCACATACCTATCTCCCATCCAGTAGTATGCACCCGGTTGGCTGATGGAGTAGATGGGCATAAACCCATAATTACCAATACCATCTTGTTGACCAGTTTTACCATAGCTGACACGTAGTTTCAAGTTGTCTATCACCGTACACCCACTCATCCATTGCTCTTCATTTAGTCTCCAACCTAAACCTACCGAAGGGAATGTGCCCCAGCGATTGTCTTTAGAGAAACGAGAAGTGGCATCGCCACGCACCGTAGCAGTAAGCAAATAACGTTCATCAAACGATAGATTGACACGACCATAAAACGACACCAGTGCGTGTCTCCAATCGGCAGCAGCTATCGAGCTTTGCGATACTCCATAAACATTGGTTTCTTCGTAGGCTGCACTTTTTGCCACCCACATCTGATAATCATATCCAGCAGTCACATCTACATTACTTCTTATCTTCTCAAAAAACTTATTGTAGTTCAAATAGGCTGTAAACATCTTATTGGAGTTTTTCTGAGGGCCATATTTGTAATTGCGTCCATCTGTTTCATATTGCAGTGCTACTCCATCGGGAATATATATTAACCCGTGTCCTTCGCCATAATCATAGCCCACCGCAGCGTGTAGTTTCATCTCGGGCAAGAAGTGAAACTTGTAGTCCAAGTCGATGTTACCGATAAAACGCTTCACGTGGCTGGCCGATTTATAATTGTTGATGCTACCTACTGGATTTAAGCTGGCAGATGGTATTCCATTTTCATCCAAAGCTTCGGTGTATCCACCAAAAGCATCTCTACCCGAATAGACTGGTAGTGTAGGGTTGAAAGTAGCGGCTGTGTGTATCACCTGATTGGCAAAACGATTTTTATTGATAGCACCTTTGGCATTGAAAACCAGTTTCAGATGGTTGTCGAAAAAAGAAGGATTTAACGAGAAGCTACCAGTGTAACGCTCCACATTGTCGGTTTTAAGTATTCCGTTTTGATAAAGATAACCGAAGGAAACACGGTAAAGCCAGTTGCCAGCCTGTCCCAACAAGCTCAAGTTATTGTCCGTTCCGTAGGCTTCGTGAAATATTTCTTTATTCCAATCGGTCGACGCATTGCCAAGCAAAGCTATCTGCCCATCCGTGCCTTGCTCTTTGATAACACTCCTAAACTCGTCAGTAGAAAGCATATCGGCTGTTTTTGTTTTAGTTTGTATCGACTGTGTAGTAGAGAAGCTTATTTTGAAACGATCATTACTCCCTTTTTTGGTTGTGATAAGAATAACACCGTTTGAAGCGCGCGATCCATATATAGCGGTAGACGAAGCATCTTTTAATACGGTGATACTTTCAATATCGTTGGGGTTTATCATACTCATAAAGTTGCCGCTTCCGCTGATACCTCCACTTTCGAGTGGAACTCCATCGAGCACAATCAACGGGTCGTTTGACGCATTGAGCGAAGCCCCTCCACGTATGCGAATAGAGCTACCCTCGGTAGGCGAACCTCCGTTACTCATTATCTGAACTCCCGAAATTTTTCCGTTTATCAATTGCTCTGGCGAGTTGACAAGCCCACCGTTGAAATCTTCGCTTGTCACATTACTGATAGATCCTGTCAAATCGCTTTTACGTTGCACACCGTAGCCAATAATCACTACACTTTCGAGCATTTGAGTATCTTCGCGCATTGTTATTTTAAGAGGTGTAGCTGCAATCTTCACCAATTGTGTGACATAGCCTACATAAGAAATTTGCAGTTCTTGTGCATCTCCATCTAAAGATAAAGTGAAATTTCCATCTAAATCGGTCACTGTTCCGATAGATGTATCGGGCACTTTAACAGTCACTCCCATCATCGGTTCGTTAAACTCGTCGACAACAGTTCCTCTTACGTTTTTGTTGCTTTGAGCAAACAGGGGTCCGGTGCATAGACATAGCAATGTCAGCAAACACCACGGATGAAAACACGTTTGAATGTTTCTCATTTTGTAAAAGATTTAATTATAAATATTGGGTTAGTTTATGGTTCTTATTTAAAGAGTAATTTGCTGTGGCTTACTAACTGTTCATAATTGATTTGATAACTGTAAACACTCATCTCGACAAGTATTAATATTCAATCTATCAACTGTGAACAATTGATTTTCCACACACTTTATCTTTCTTTCTAAAGCATTAGAGCCGTATTGCTCTAAGCTTACTTCGTGTCTCCTAAAATTGCATCCTGAAACAATCGCTTTTTCCTTATTTAAACCTATGCCTATTAAGTCGTATATATTAACTTATCGTTTGTTATTGCAAAGATAAAAGGCTCTACAATAGCCTGTGTGCATAGAAAAGACGAATCGTAGCACAAAAAAGACACCGTATATTTTGTGTCTAAAATAGCAAAGGAAGCGATTAAAGAGCTTATTGCACACAACTATAAGAGCACAAAAAAGCCGCATAACTTCTATTGCAGTTATGCGGCTTATATTTAGCGGTTGAGATAATCTTTATCCTTTCGCCAGGTAGCTATACCTTGTTTTTGTCCATATATTCTTTGGGCGACACCCCAATCTCTTCGGTAAAGCTTTTAGTAAAGTAAGACGGGTGCGAGAAACCAACCATATACATCACTTCCGACACAGTGAATTTGCCTTGCTGCAACAAAACAGCAGCTTTCCTTAGACGAATTTGTCTAATAAAATTAACAGGACTCATATTGGTTTGCTTCTTCAACATACGCAGCAATCTTTTCGATCCTATACCTGTTTCATTGCAAAGTTGGGTGACATTAAATGAGGAGTCGCTCATCCGGTCTTCAATAACTTGAAGCACTTGCTTCATCAAGCGTTCATCATCACTCAACAATTCTTCTTTTATATCTATCGTGGTATCTATCATTTGGTCGAGATGTATCTTCTCTTGCAACTGTCGTTTCGAGTCAATCAACTGTTCGATACGTAAAGTAAGACGATGCAAATCGAATGGTTTCGACATAAACACATCCACCCCCGATTTCATACTATTCAGTTCGGTAGCAGTATCATCTTTGGCAGTGAGCATTATAATAGGAGTAGTGGCCATCTGTGTCGATTTTCTTAGTTTACCACAAAACTCCATTCCCGTCATCACTGGCATCATTTCGTCTACAATCACCACATCGGGATAATATTTCAAAGCTATATCAAGCCCCTCTTTTCCATCTTTGGCTTGATAGCATTGATATTTTAATCCAAAGGCAGAAATTAGAAATGAAAGCAGCTCTTCATTGTCGTCGATAATTAAAAGTGAAGGACGAGCATCCGTTTGTTTTTCCACCTTTTCATTGCTTTCTGTTTGAGCCGCATTGTGATAAACAGTCGAGTTTTCAAGCAAATTTTCAGCAAATGGCAGTTCGATAGTAGCAACAGTTCCTTTATTTACCTCACTATCAATATTGACCACACCTCCGTGTAGTGTCACAAAGCGTTTCACGAGATAAAGCCCGATACCCGTACCTTGTGGATTCAGTTGTTTGTTTCCACCCTGATACAAACGCAACCAAATTAATTTCAGGTCTTCGGCGGGAATACCAACACCGTTGTCTGCTATTGTAATGTAGAGCTTTCTTTCCACTTCATTCTTACGCAGTTCCACCACCACGCGTCCTGTGTTGTTGGGCACAAACTTTATAGCATTCGACAAAAGATTGTAAAGCACAGATTCCATCTTAAACACATCTACATTTACCCAAACAGATTCGGGTTGTGTTTTCAATTCAATTTGAATTTGTCTACTCTCGGCAACACTTCTAAACGAGCCAACCACCATTGTCAGCAATTGGTTCAAGTTAGTACGCGAACGCACCACAGCTTCCTCTTCCTTGTACTCGGTTCGTTTAAAATCTAATATTTGCTGAATAAGAGCATTGAGGCGCAAAGCATTTTGATGAACCACTTGCAACTGTTCTCCTACCGCTGTATCTCTTATCTCAGTAGTAATCTTGCTTAGCGGAGCAATAATAAGACTAAGCGGTGTTTTCAACTCGTGAGAAATGTTGGTAAAGAAATCAATCTTCATATTGGAAAGTTCCAAAGATTTTTCACGTTCAAGACGTTCGTACCTCTTTTTGTTTTTATCGAACAGGTATTTCACAAAAAGAAAAAGTAGCAGCAATGCTATAAAAATATAGAATAAGTATGCCCAACCTGTGAAATACCAAGGTGGACGAATCTCAAAATAGTAGGAAGAAACAACTGCACTTTCGCCTCCATTTCTAATGTTGAGTACATATTTGCGTGGACTCAGATTTAGAAACACAATCCGATTGTTGCCCGGAGAGAGTGAAGTCCATTTATCATCATACCCTTCGAGCTGATATTGATAGCTCAATGTGTTCGATTCGGCATACGAGAAATCAGAGACCTCAAAAGTTAACTGCAACGTTGATGGTGCAAAACTATCATAAACCTTACTGCCATATTCTTTTCGCAAATAATCAATGTCTGGCTTGAGCCGCTTGTTGTTGCTCACCACCGACACGATATAGGGTTGTGTATCTGCTTTATACCGCATCGCAGTTTCGGGTTGCAAATAAAGCAACCCATCGTTGCCACCAAAAATCAACTCCGATTTGTCGTTGTCGTAATAAATCGCTTGATAATCATTGTTGGGCAAATTCAGTTCCTTAACCAGTGAGGAGCTTGTATCGTAAACCAATGTTTTATTGTTGAGCGTCATCCACAAGCAACCATCTTTGTAAATCATCGTACCAATAACTTCATCATCTCCACCAAAAGTAGAGACCAACGACGCTTGCCCACTTGCTCTGTTCACTTTGCACAAAGTACCTTTCACGGTGTACCAAAGGTTTCCATCTTCTCCCATCGTCAGGTTGTTGACATACACGTTCGAGATTTCCCCTTTTTCATTGAGTAGTGGCACGTTTTCGGCACGCATCGTTTCTGTATCAACGAACGAAAGACCATATTTGTGACCCACCCACAAATTACCCTTGCCATCTTCAAGTAAATAAAACACGTGATTCGGAATGTGCTCCGCCCCTTGTACTACATCATTCACCACATCACTCACAATACATTTTTGTCCAGTGTTTTGCAGCAAGCTTTCTCTATCCATCACAAACAAGCCACCCGAATAGGTAGCCACCCAAACTCTTCCTTTACGATCTTCTATTATATCATAAGCCCATTTTGCGTCGTATTGTTTCGTAACATCCATTATAGGATAAGCCACAAACTGTTTTATATCTCTATCAAATCGAAGGATTCCTTCATCGGTAGCTATCCATAGTTGATTCTGTTTGTCTTCATAAATTCTTCGGATTCGATTGTGAGGAAGTGGATGCGACAAACTACCTTTTCTGAACCAAAGAGGTTCTTCTCCTTCTTTTTTCCAAATAACTCCATTGGTTCCACCAAACCAATATCCTCCCTTATTATCGCGAGTAATACAGGTGAAGCGATTGCCCTCATTGTTGGGCAGTGATGAAAAAGTAGTAAGATAAAGAATAGGTACGTAGCGATAATAAGATGAATAATGAAGCAAAGAGACACCTTGATCTGTTCCCATCCAGATGTTGTGAGCACAATCTTGATAAATACTCCAAATGATGTTGCTCGTCAGGCTATGACGATAGCGCACATCGTGTTCGAGATAAGTGGCGTGTTGTGTTTCGGGGTTGTATTCTATCAGCCCATTGTCAGTACCAATCATTAGCAGATGATCGACATTGAAGGTGATACACTTAAAGCTGGTAGGATTCAAATCGGCCGAAATGAAATGATTTGTGGCAGGAGTATATTGAAAAAGCTTCCCTATCGTCCCAATCCACAAACAATTGCGTTGCTCGTCCCACAATAATGAATTGACTAATTTCGTATCCAGCTCTTCTGGTAAGATTATGGAATAATACTGCTCGTCTTCTAAATGATAGTAACCTAACCCCTCTTCTCCACCAATATACAACCGTTCTCCAGCCAATGTCATAGCGTAACTCTCACCCATTCCTTTATATAAGCTCTTCCAGCTATCAGTCTCCAAACTATAAGCTATCAGCCCCATTTTTTCTGTTCCAGCCCATATCACACCATTTTTTGAAAGGCAAGATCGTACTTGTCCTAATGAGAGAGTGTCCAATGCAGTAGGTACAACCTGTTCTGTGGAAAGACGTAACAGACAAAGCCCCTCTTCACTGCCAAAACAAAGCAAGTCTGGCTCAGCCGAAATAATGGAGTAAATATAAGAACCTAACTGAAAAGGATGTGCCTGATATCCATCATAAAAGAAAAGTCCACGATTGCTTCCAAGCCACACCAAGCCTCTATCATCTTGCAATATAGCCGTATATTGATTGGCGCCATAACCAAAATCGAGAGCTTCTATTTTTGTGGCCCGAACAAGAAGCGACTGAACAATCAGAAAAAGTAATAGAAAATAGGATTTTGCCCTGTGCATATTTTCAATAGTATTAATAAGTGTGGCAAAAATAAAGAATTTTCATTTTACAATCATTGCAAGCAGACCTCTTTTTCAATAAATACATTCGAGTTTCTTCATCCTATCACCCCACACAAAAATTACTTTTTCTTCATTCCTACATTAATAAATGTAGTATCTTTGTGAACATTAAAGGGTAGTAAAACCTTAATCAAATAAATCGCATTTGTTATGTTCAATTCATTTGGAAATATCTTTAGACTAACCAGTTTTGGCGAATCACACGGTAAGGGTATAGGAGGAGTAATTGATGGTTTTCCTTCGGGCATAAAGATTGATATGGACTTCATTCAGCAAGAGCTGAACAGAAGACGTCCGGGTCAGTCGAGCATTACCACAGCCCGTAAAGAAGCTGATAAAGTGGAGTTTCTTTCGGGAGTATTTGAAGGTAAATCTACGGGATGCCCCATCGGATTTGTCGTGTGGAACGAAAACCAACACTCCAACGATTATAATAATCTAAAAGAAGTATATCGCCCTTCGCATGCCGATTACACCTATACAGTGAAGTATGGCATACGCGACCATAGAGGTGGAGGCCGTTCATCAGCTCGCGAAACAATATCACGCGTAGTAGGAGGAGCACTTGCTAAATTGGCTCTCAACCAATTGGGCATTCATATCACAGCCTACACATCTCAAGTAGGCCCTATCCGCTTAGAAAGCAACTACACCGAATATGATCTCGATTTAATAGAAACTAACTCGGTGAGATGCCCCGACCCAGTAAAAGCCAAAGAAATGGAAGATTACATTCTCCAAATAAAAGGCGAAGGCGATACCATCGGTGGCGTATTGACTTGCGTTATCAAAGGATGCCCCATTGGCTTGGGCCAACCGGCATTTGGTAAGCTTCATGCTGCTCTTGGCAATGCAATGCTTAGCATTAACGCAGCAAAAGCCTTTGAATATGGCGATGGATTTAAAGGGCTAAAACTAAAAGGTTCGGAGCAAAACGATGTTTTCTACAATAACAACGGACGTATCGAAACTCGCACCAACCATTCGGGTGGTATTCAAGGAGGTATCAGCAATGGTGAAGATATTTACTTCAGAGTAGCTTTCAAACCCGTAGCTACGGTACTAATGGAGCAAGAAACCGTCAACATAGATGGAATAGATACTACTTTAAAAGCACGAGGTCGTCACGACCCTTGTGTGTTGCCACGTGCAGTACCCATTGTAGAAGCAATGGCGGCAATGACCATTCTCGACTATTATTTATTAGATAAGACAACACAACTATGAGTTATCTTCAAGATTATATCAAACAAAATGAGCCTAAGATGATGGAAGATCTTTTTAGCCTCATTCGCATACCAAGTATCAGTGCAAAACCCGAACATCAAGATGATATGATGGCTTGTGCGCAACGCTGGGCACAACTGCTCACCGAGGCAGGCGCAGACGAAGCCATTGTGATGCCCTCGAAAGGTAATCCCATTGTGTTTGGGCAAAAAATAGTAGACCCTAATGCGAAAACTGTATTAGTATACGCTCATTACGATGTGATGCCTGCCGAGCCACTTGAATTATGGAAAAGTGAACCTTTTGAACCCGAAATTCGCGACGGACACATTTGGGCGCGTGGTGCTGATGATGATAAAGGACAGGCATTCATTCAAGTAAAGGCATTTGAGTATTTAGTAAAAAATGACTTGCTGAAAGTAAATGTAAAGTTTATCTTTGAAGGCGAGGAAGAGATTGGTTCGCCCAGCTTAGAGTCGTTTTGCGAAGCACACAAAGAGTTATTGGCTGCCGATGTTATTTTAGTTTCAGATACCAGTATGCTTGGTGCCGAACTTCCTTCGCTTACTACGGGACTACGTGGGCTTGCTTATTGGGAAATAGAAGTAACTGGACCTAACCGTGATTTACATTCTGGCCATTTTGGTGGTGCAGTAGCCAACCCCATCAATGTGTTGTGTGGTATGCTGAGCAAAGTGGTAGATGAAAATGGCCGTGTTACCATCCCTGGATTTTACGACGATGTAGAAGAAGTGCCAACAGCCGAAAGAGCGATGATAGCCAACATTCCTTTTGATGAAGAGAAATACAAAGCATCTATCGGCGTAAAAGCTGTAACAGGCGAAACGGGTTATAGCACACTCGAACGCAACAGTTGTCGCCCAGCTTTCGATATTTGTGGCATTTGGGGCGGCTACACGGGCGAAGGTTCTAAGACAGTGCTTCCATCAAAAGCTTTCTCGAAAGTGTCTTGTCGCTTGGTAGCCAATCAGGATCATCATAAGATTTCGAAGCAGTTTGTAGATTATATGCACACCATCGCTCCCGAAACAGTAGAGGTAAAAGTGACCCCTATGCACGGTGGACAAGGTTATGTATGCCCTATCTCACTACCCGCTTATCAGGCTGCCGAAAAAGGGTTTGAGAAAGCATTCGGAAAGAAACCTTTGGCCGTGCGACGTGGTGGCAGCATCCCCATCATCTCTACCTTTGAACAAGTATTAGGTATTAAAACCGTTTTGATGGGATTCGGTCTTGAGTCGGATGCGATTCATTCACCCAACGAAAACTTTTCACTCGATATTTTTAGAAAAGGAATTGTAGCAGTAGCTACTTTTTATGAAGAGTTTGCGCACAGCTAAAAACAAAGTATTTTAAATACGCTTTAAATAGCGTTCAATCAACACATAAGAATTTAATAGGCACGATATTCACATACAAAGCGATGTGAATGTTGTGCCTATTTGTTTTTATAGCCGATATTACAAATAATTATAATAACCATCTTAAATTAAAATGACTTATGAGAAAATTTATTGCTGAAATGGTGGGCACTTTTGCTTTGGTACTTTTTGGTTGCGGTAGTGCCGTGTTTGGACAAATATTTGTAGGTGCAGACAGCTTAACTACTATGGGAAACCCCATTACCATCACCGCTATTGGTATGTGTTTTGGTCTTGCCGTGTTGGTTATGGCTTACACCATTGGCCCTATTTCTGGCTGCCACGTCAACCCCGCTGTTAGTTTCGGAGTATTTCTAAATGGAGGTATGAAGTTTGGTGAGATGATTTCGTATTGGATTGCACAAATCATTGGAGGTATAATGGGCGCAGTCGCTATCGGACTAATTTCGATGCAATGGACTACTTTTGGAGCTAACCAATATCCCGATGGACATTTGGCGGGAGCATTCATTGGTGAAATTATTTTCACATTCTTATTTGTATTGGTAGTATTGGGTTCTACCAGCAAAAACCCATACAGAGGTTTTGCGGGCGTAGCTATCGGTTGGGCATTGGCAATTGTCAATATTGTAATGATTCCTATCGACGGTGCATCAGTCAACCCAGCTCGTTCCATCGGGCCAGCTATTTTTACGGGTGGAGTTGCCTTATCACAAATTTGGGTTTTCATTCTTGCCCCACTTATCGGAGCATTGGTTGCTGCATTGGTATGGCAAGTTATCAAGAAAGATAGCGACACTAATATTGAGGGAACTTGTAGCTAACTATTGCAACAGCTATTTTCTTTGACGTATGAGCATAACGTGCTATTTAATTAGAACGTTATGCTTTTTTATTTGTACATCCCGTAAGTAGTGCGCAACACCTGAAACTCCGTACGACGATTGATGGCATTGCAAACCTCTTGTTGTTCTTCGGGCAATGCTAAGATGTATTCCTCTGTCAGCACATCGCCGTGTTTTAGAAAAGGGGCTTTCTGCAAAGTCGACTTATTCACCACTTTGGGTTTTTGCTCTCCATATCCTTTTGCCGTCAATCTATCGGCAGCGACACCTCCTTTTATAAGATAATTTACTACCGATTCGGCACGACGCTGTGACAAACGCTCGTTGTAGTCATCATTCCCTTTGTAATCGCAATGCGCTGCCAGCTCTATCGTAACATTAGGATTGTCATTCAACAATTGAATCAATTCATCAAGAGCAGCGGTCGATTCGGGTGTCAAGTCGGCACGGTCGAACTCATAGAAAATATTTTCGATAAGTACAGGGCGCGTGATAGAAGCAAGCGGAAACTGCACCTCATAGGAACGGTCTGCTTGTATGGTATCAGTCACCAATTCTTCTTTGCCATTAAGATAGCCTCGGCAAGTAGCAAGCATCACATACTTTTGTCCAGGAGCTACACGCTGTGTGAACGAGCCATCTCTTTTCACACTTATGCGCTGATAAAAGCCATCATCCCCCACCACAGTCACCACAGCTTCGGGCAGAGCATCTCCGTCTTTATCATACACCCACCCAGTCAGCGTATGGTTTATATCGGGAAGTTCGAAACTATAAATATGATCCCAGCCGCGTGCATCTCCACGATTGGACGAGAAGAACCCTCGAAGTGAAGTGCCAGGCTCAAAAGTCATTCCAAAATCATCGCCTGCCGAATTGATGGGAATGCCCATATTTTGTATTATCCACCTATTATTGAGCGAATCGAGTTTTGCCGAGAAAATATCCAAGCCTCCCATTCCGGGATGTCCATCGGACGAAAAGTAGAGTTCACCTTTCGGGCCAAAGGTAGGAAACATTTCATTGCCTGCTGTATTTATATCGGAGCCTAAATTATCTACATATCCAAAACCATCTTTCACCACATTGATGCGCCAAATATCAAGCCCACCATACCCACCAGGCATATCCGACACGAAATAGAGAAAATCGCCAGCAGGCGACATAGCCGGGTGTGCTACCGAGGAGAGTGTGTCGTTGATAATGGCACATTTGGTAGGCTTAGACCAATTGGCACCTGTGCGAGACGAAGCATAGATTTCGGCATATACGGGTGATTCGGCTGCCCTACGACACCGAGTGAAATACATTGTTTTTCCATCGGCAGAAAAAGAGCAAGCTCCATCTTCAAACTCTGTATTTACCTCCGATTCTATCACTTCGGGCTTTTGCCAGTTTTTACGTTCATCCCGTCTCGACATAAACAAGTCGGCACTTTTCATCCCCGTGATACTATTCAAGTCATTTCCTTTTGCCTCGTTTCGAGTAGAAGTAAAGTAGAGCACATCGGGATCGTCTCCTGCATACATTGGCGAATAATCGGTTCGACGTGAGAAGAAGATGGCTTCACGCTTAACCTTATGTCGCGTAGGATTGTCCTTCCATTGTTGCGCCATTCTACACGACAATAACCCATTGATCGCTAATGTATCATCGGGCATATAAGCCAAGTAAGTTTCGTAAGTAGCAATGGCAGGTTTGTATTCACCGTTTTTTCGTTGGCTCTCGGCAAGATAGAAAAAACTGATTGAATCGGGGTAATTGTAGCGTATAGCATTTTGATAGGCACCTTTGGCGCGTAGATTGTAGTTGATAAGTCGATAGCAAGTAGCCATTTTGAAGGCTGTTTCACCACGAAGTTTGCGTTCTTTTGGAGGGATGGCCGAATAAGCTTTCCGATAATGCTTGGCTGCATCAAAATATTCGCCACGAGCCATACTTTGTTCCGCTTGCTTGAGGCTTTTGCCTGCACCACACGAGCTAAGCAAAAGAATGATTGTGATATAGAGTATGTATTTAATGCGTATCATTGATAATATACTAACTCAAAAATGGCTGTTTTATTGTAAGGCATTGTCACTCCCAATGATACGTGCATCGCAACACACTTTATTCGATGATATGCCTCAGGAGTTTTTCCACCTCAGGTTTGTAAATTCCACCTTCGTGAACTTTTTTCCCGTCTACATAGAATGTAGGTACATAGTAGTAATCAAAGGTGTCGGCCAACTCTGGCTCTTTCAATTCATCTACCGTCTCAAGCACAATATCTTTAAACTCAGGATGCTCTTGTTGCAATTCTTCTATATAACGAAACGCCATCTTACAAAATGGGCATCTTTCTTGATAAAACATCTTCACTTTTTTCATAATCGAATTGTTATTTTATAGAGTTTACACCTTATATTTATATCATCTATTCTCCAAATGGTTTTCTGAATGCACATCCATTTTTCCATTCGGAGCAGCCAAAGGCTGTTTTTCCTTGAATGACGCTACCCTTTCCACAGAGCGGACAAGGCTGACCAACGACAACATCGGCAGGTAACATAGAAGCCTCCGAAGTTTGAGCCTTCTTTTTTGTGGCAGGTTTGCGAGTGCGCTTCTTGGGTTCTTTTTTCTCCTTGCTTTCTTTTGCCTGCTGTGCATCCACCGCCTCGTGCAGCGTGATGCGACGGTTGCTATTGTCCGAAAGCACACTATACACCACTTCGCTCACCATCTGTTTCAGTTCCTCTAAAAACTGACGTGCATCGTAGGTTTTACGTTCTATCTCACGTAGTTTCTTCTCCCAGATACCTGTCAGCTCAGCCGATTTGAGTAATTCTTCGTGGATGATTTGAATAAGTTCTACCCCAGTGGAAGTAGCTATCAAGTTCTTTTTTTCTTTGCGGATGTAGTTGCGTTTAAAAAGAGTTTCGATAATGGCGGCCCGAGTTGAGGGTCGACCGATGCCGTTTTCTTTGAGCGCATCGCGTAGCTCGTCGTTGTCTACCAGCTTTCCGGCTGTCTCCATAGCACGAAGCAGTGTCGC
Organism: uncultured Bacteroides sp.; assembly: GCA_947074275.1. Taxonomy (GTDB): domain Bacteria; phylum Bacteroidota; class Bacteroidia; order Bacteroidales; family Bacteroidaceae; genus Bacteroides. Next base: position 4,290 of record CAMTPA010000008.1, on the reverse strand, counting down.
CTCGGTATAAGGGCGTGGCGGCTGAGTCCATTTTTCGTTCAAATCGGGAACGTGTGGTCCACTTTCTCCTTTTACAAATGATGGCAACACATCTTCCCTCTCCTCTTCACCGTCGTCGGAGGCGGTAATAGTATCTTTCGATTCTTTCGCAAAAACCACTCGCCAGCCAGGTTCCACTATTTGTTTGCCAGTCACCCGGAAATCAATTTCATCTACCTTTCCGAGCACGGTGGTGGTGGATATTTTACAGTCGGGATAAAACACGGCTATGAATCTACGTGCTATGAGGTCGAACACACTACGCTCCATATTGGTGAGATTTTGCGGATAAACTCCCGTGGGAATAATGGCGTGGTGATCGGTCACTTTGGAGTTGTCGAACACTTTTTTCGATTTCACCAATGGCTTATCTTGCAAAGAGATGGTGAAACGTTCATAATCGCGCAACCCTTTCAATATATTGGGGCACTTCGGATAAATATCATCGCTCAAAAAAGTAGTATCGACACGTGGATAAGTGGCTACTTTTTTCTCGTATAAAGCTTGTATCAGTTTTAGTGTTTCATCGGCCGAATAGCCAAATTTCTTGTTGCACTCCACCTGCAACGAGGTCAAGTCGAACAAACGGGGTGCAAACTCACGACCATCTTTTTTGGTTACGTGGGTCACCACAAACGGCAATTCACGAATGTGTTCAAGAAGCTCCTCACCCTCTTCACGGCTACCAATGGGATCGATGCCGAGGTTTTCTACTTTTTTTCCCTTACCACCGTTTTTCTCTTCTTCGGCAGCAAGCTCTTCGTCGCTTTTCCGAATCAGCGCCGAGAAGGTGGTATCTCGATACACGGTTTTCAACTCCCAATATTGTTTGGGTTCAAAGTTTTGTATCTCCAACTGCCTGTTCACAATCAGAGCCAAAGTAGGAGTCTGCACCCTGCCGATAGAGAGCACCTGCTTGTTTTGTCCATATTTGATAGTGTATAGTCGAGTGGCATTCATCCCCAAAAGCCAGTCGCCAATGGCACGAGAAAGCCCAGCCTCGTAGAGTGGCTTAAATTCAGAGTCGTCTTTCAGATTGGCAAATCCTTCGCGAATCGCCTCTTCGGTAAGCGAGGAAATCCACAACCGCTTCACAGGACACTTTGCACCTGCTTTTTGCATCACCCAGCGTTGAATCAACTCTCCTTCTTGCCCAGCATCACCACAGTTTACAATGCCAGTAGCTGCTTGCATCAATTTCTCAATTACCTGAAACTGACGTTCGTAAGTAGGGTTTCCTATCAGCTTGATGCCAAAACGTGGCGGAATCATCGGCAAGCTTCCCAAGCTCCACGACTTCCACGCTGGCGTGTATTCTTGTGGCTCCTTCAAGGTGCACAAATGTCCGAAAGTCCAGGTCACCTGATAACCGTTTCCTTCGATGTAACCATCTTTTTTATTTTTGGCACCCAGCACATCGGCTATATCACGAGCCACTGAGGGCTTTTCGGCAATGCATACTATCATTCTGAAAATATTTGAATCGAAATGCAAAAGTAAACAAATAATCAGCCAACAACAAAGAATGAAAAGCGGAAGTAAATAGTTTCATTAGTTTTATAGCCTTGAAACAAAAGTTTCAACTAAGCGAAACTAAAGTTTCTCCCCTTTGAAACAAAAGTTTCAAGGCGGTGAAACTAAATCAACTGTTCATAGTTGATAAATCAATTAATAACAGCTATACACGAAATGCAGAGCAGCCACTAAAACATTAATGAAGAGGTATCAACTTAGAAGTAAAAGAGAGTTTATTTAGTTCAGAATTTCTTTGTAAAACTGCTCCATAGCAGCACCATTGCTTCGTTGAGCCTCTTTGTGCGCATTCTTGCCCATTTTATCCATCTCTTTCTCAAGTTTCATTGTCGAGTCCCACGTTTCACCATCTTGGGCATTACCTAAAAATCGAGTAGAAACACCGTACGAAACAATCACCTCATCGGCCACTTTTTCCATATTCAAATTCCAACTGCAACTCGCCTCTACATCATCCATTTCTATGCTACCATACAAATGAAAATCTTTTTTATCGATATTCGCTTCAAAAACAGGTTCGTATTTATGCCACAAATAGAGTGGTTTGGCATCAACTACGGCAAAAGAGTAAAATCCCTTATCAAGGCGAAATGATTCGGTTATTTCAAAATATTCGGGTGTTTGAGTTGAGTTCATCGGATGATTTTTTACTTTTCTATTTTTTTGAGTCACAGAAGCGATATCCGCCATCTGCACACCATCGTTCCACCATTGCCACGCCACATCCATAATACGTTGCTTTTCGGTTGCCGCAATCGTTTCTATTACCTCTACACTACTCACATACTGTTCGTTATCACTCTGAGAAAGTGTGGCATAATCAAAACAAACATAAAAGTCTTTGAACTTATAAACACTGCTTCCCCTCACAGGAATGCCCTGTTTACTTAGTTTTTTGCACTCTTTTTCCGAAATAGGCATCATATTATTTTTCTGTGCAAAAGCCTCCACCACTGCTGGTGTTTGATAAAGCCATTCGCTCAGTTCGGTATAAAAACAACTGTATTTCTTTTTAGAGTATTTGCCGGGCGCACACGAATAATAAGTACCTGTTCCATAACCCGGTTGTTTGAGTTCGTATCCCTTAGAAGGAGCTTTCAATCCGATAGAAGGAGTAGGCTTAATAGAAGAAACGGGATTGTACAAAGTAAATGTAGATTTACCATAAGTTACTTTTTTCTGCGCAAACGAGGCAGAGGCCACAAGTAGAGATGCCGCCAAGATAGTTAGTAGTTTTTTCATTGTATCATTGTTTAAAACAAAAGATTCATATAAATATATATGACACAAAGACAAAGTTAAGGCAATAAATGAAATACAATACACGGAAAAGAAGAAAAACGAATCAATCCTACTTAAAAACACACATTTTAAAACATTTATTAATAAAATGCTATCAAAATAAAACTCCTATCAGAGCCTTTGTAAATAAAGAATAAAAACGCCTATACCTAAAAACCTATTTTAACTAATTTTGCATTCTCAAAATTATATTAAGGTAAAAGCAAAATGAAAAAAGTATTTGTTGCAGCAATGACGTTTGCTGCTATTTTGGTGAGTTGCTCGCCTACCAACCAAAGAAAAGAGACAATAGAAATAGTTGAAACACACGTGCTACACGCCACTGATGTAGAGCCGCTATCGCCCGACTCGGTGATTGAAATACTGAAAAAAGGCAACGCAAACTTTGTGACAAAACATACGCACAAACGCGATGCAATGGCACAGTTGGTAGAGTCGGCAGAAGATGGACAACACCCAATGGCTATCGTATTATCTTGCATCGACTCGCGTGTGCCAGTAGAGATTATCTTCGATAAAGGACTCGGCGATTTATTTGTGACACGCGTAGCAGGCAATGTAGTGAGTGAAGATGTGTTGGGAAGTATGGAATATGCTTGCGAGCATTCGGGCTCGAAAGTAGTAGTGGTATTGGGACACGAGTGTTGCGGAGCTGTTCACTCGGCTTGCGAAAGAGTGCAAGCTGGCAATATGACACAAATGCTTGCAAAAATAGAACCTGCTATCGACAGTTGCTACACTGCACATTCCGACCGCCATTCAGCCGATTTTCAAAACCAAGTTGTATATAAAAACGTAGAGTTTATGGTAAATCGAGTGCGCCACGAAAGTGAAATATTAGCAGAGTTAGAGCACGAAGGAAAAATAAAGATAGTGGGAGCTGTGTTCAATCTCCATACAGGAGCTGTGGAATTTATTTAAAAAGCTACGCTAATCATATAGAACACAAAACTGACTTTCCAACAAATCGTATGGGTAAAGGGTTATCAGCTTCTTTACCCACACGATTTGGCAAGTACAGTTTTTCTCTTTACCTCCTCTGCTTAGAAACATTTTCATCAGTTTCTAAGGTTGAATTTACCACCAATAATAACGGTGATAAAAAAACTACATTCTCGACTTTCCCTTGAAAACACATCCCAATTTATAGTTCCCGATAAAAATGAGTATGCGAATTGTGTGATACCAATTTTGAAATGCAATGCCATAGAAAAAGAGCAAGAGATTATCCAAACACTCGGAATTTCATCAATATGACTTACTTCATATTAGGAACATCAAAAATAACTCACTCACACAACTCGTTATAAAATCAAACATTTGGTTCTAATTAGAGCTTTAGAAGTAGAGTTTTAACTATATTTGCATACCTACTCAAACAAATATAGTTATGGCCACCAATAAACATGCAGTAAT
>CAMTPA010000007.1 GCA_947074275.1 uncultured Bacteroides sp. | reverse complement strand
AGATCTACACTAATCTTAACCCTCTTTCCCTACACGACGCTCTTCCGATCTGTATATCTTGCCACCTTTATCTGTTGGATGCAAATACCAATCGAGGCTGGAAGTATGGTTTTGTGCCCATTGTGTAAATTGTGGATAGGCTTCTACAATACTTGTCATTTCGGTAGGATAGTTGAACTTAGGTACACAAATAGCCCAAGTTTTGTTTCCTGCTGCTTCCAAATTTTGAGTATGAATATCACCACGGGCTGTTGCTCCATTGCTCAAGAATTCATAGAGATGTACTTCAGTACGATTTCCTGTGCTACCAATAGAGTAGGCGATAAAGAAGTCTAAGTTATCCTTAGTGATAATCGGTGTGGTTTGATTTTGATCGGCCAGCGTGATAATCACCTCTAAAGTGCTAATCTTAGATGTTGTATTAAGACCTGTATTTAGCATTATTCTGCTTGCAGCGGCACCATATATAGCGTGTGCATCGCCAAACAGTGGGATTACAATGCTGTTATCGTTAGATTCCATTGTGCTATTTTCGAATACCGAGTTTGCTAATGTTGATCTCATATTGTCATTATCTACAAACTCTACATTTGTGACACTGCCTTTGCTAATTCCTGCCAATCTCAAGCCTGCGCCCAATTTCTTTGTTGCACCTACTGCTGCCAATGAAACGTGGTAATGAATCTTTTGAATTTTGTTTTCGCTATCTTTGGTATAGGTAGTCGATACATTCATTGCAATGTCATTGAAGTCGTAGTCACCTGGTTGTGGGAAATTATCTTCGTAAGCATAAGTAAAACTCATCGGATTGTTATCTGGGATGTCTTCGCCTGATTCATTTTGATTATTACCTTCGCCGCAACATTCGCCTGCAGGAATTATTATTGGTGATTCGCCCCATTGAGAGAATGAACCTTCTGTGTTTTTTAATGCATCAAGGAATTGTTTGAAGTAACTATTTTCAATATTGCTGTTGATGTATGTAAAGTCCGAAAACTCATAATAGATATTGCCTGTCGAAGCAAATATGTTTGCATTAGTCAAGTTATTGATCTTCACCAAAGCATATCCTGTTGATGGGCCATTATAGTTGCTTTGCTCCATAAATACATCTCCGTTAGCTGTAATCATAGAGTTGGCAGCCATAGTAATGGTGCGGCTTCCATTCGTCGATGAAAGATTGTTTGTTTTGATAGCACTTAATGAGCCACATTTAATGGTGGTAAAGTGTAGGTCGTTTGCTTCAAAATAACAAGCGTTTTCAATGGCTATGTTAACGGTGCTTTTATCTATTTTTGTTTTTCCTTGATTGATATAACGTCCGACGTTGGTGAAATCTAAATGATTCACATTGACAGTCCCACAGTTGTAAAATATAGCATTACCAGCTGTTACAGTCAATTTGTCTATCTCAATAATTCCTGCATTATAGTTTGTTGCACCTTCCGAACCATTAGCTAATTTTAAAGAACCTGTTCCTGTGATTTTACCACCTTGTAATACAGTAAATTTCATACTACCCCAACTATCGACACTTCCATTCAGTTCAAGCTCACCACCATCTGTGATAATACATTCTACTTTTCCACCAAAATTCCAACTGGAGTTTAGGGTTGCTTTCGATGTGATTAAAAGTGTTACAGGGCCTCCATTATTAGAATTTCCATTAAACTCATATGGTTTTGTTACCTTGAAATAGCGCATTACACCTGTTGGGGTTTGGAACACATCATAACCTGCATATTGATTCCAGATACTGTTTTCGCTGAAATCCCAATTAGGTTGAACCTCAGTTGCACCACTTAGCATACTGTTAAGCTCATCATTGGTGTAGGGAGTACTTATAGTCTCAATTTCCACATCACTTCTTGTAGCACGAGTATTTACTTGCACCGAACCAAACGAAGCGTTGATTTTACCATTTTCAATAGAAGCGTATTTCAGCAGATGGCGGTTGTTTTCGTCTGTGCGAACCACATATACCGCTTCCAATGCTTTTGGGGCATCAAAAGATGTAATGAACTTCAGGTTATTGCTTGCCACACCTTCTACAAGCAGACTTGCTGATTGATCTTCGGCAAAAGGATATGAATCGTAAACACGAATTCGATAATTTACCCCAGCGTCTTCGTTGACACTAACAATCACCGAAACGTTGTTTGTTGTTTTCCAATCTGTGTTTGGGTCAATACCCGATACAGGGAATGTTTCCTCATAAAGCTCTTTAGCTTGCTCCTTGTTAAATAAATCTTTATCCGAGTTTACGCAACTAACAAGTGTGCCTACTGCACAAGAGATAGAGATTGCCGGTAAAATAAAAGTCTTTAGATTCATAATCTTACGCTTTTTTAAGTTTGAAATACAATGTGGGTAGAGAATTTTATGTGTTATTATACTACAAAGATATTCTTTATTTTGAAAACTTGTATATTTTGTACGAGTTAATAATTGGTTTATTAACAATTATTAATTATAACGTGGCTTGATATGGCAACTTTTTAGGCTAATGCTATCTCTTGATAATTAACTCGTTGTAAAAGTTGATATTTTGTAGATAGGTGTTGTAGAACACATATTACAAGTTTTTGAGCTAATACATCAATATACTTTTTATAATGTCAATCGTGATAAATTTGTTCATAATCAACAATTAATAATTCAGCTTTCAGATGTTAACAAGTCGTAGAATAACTGTTAGCATCTCATAGATTAACTGTTAATAGTTGATGGATGTGGTAGGGTAGATTCATTTTAAATGAAAATATGTTTGTTATGGAGGCGTAGCAATGCTTCATAACCGACAAGTGGATGCACCGAACTCGGCACACCCACTTGTTAATGTGAAAAATAGCAATAGAAACCTTATTTGCTCTTTTTGGTGATTTCTCCAATCAAGCAAGTATTCATCTTGTATCTAATTTCTCGGTTGCTCAATCCGTGTCCCAACAGAAACATTAATTTGGCAAGTGCGCACTCTAAGGTGCTATCATAACCACTTATCACGCCAGCTTCCAGTAGATGTATCCCGGTTTCGTACCGTTCCATTACTACTGCCCCCGACGAGCATTGGGTGATGTTAATAATAATGATTCCACGGTCGGTGGCATCTTTCAATAGCTTCAGAAACCAAGGTTTTTGTGGAGCGTTGCCCGAACCAAATGTCTTTAATATCACTGCTTTCAATCCTTTTACGTGTAGCAGCGAGTCTACAATTCGCTCTTGAATGCCAGGAAAAAGCGTTAATATCACCACGTTGGTGTCGAATAGGTAGTGTGGTTTCAGCGGTTTTTTGAAATCCACTTTCCGAATCAAGTGTGGTTCGTATTTTATATGAATCCCCACCTTTGCCAGCGATGGATAGTTGTACGAACGAAAAGCGTTGAAGTTTTCCGCGTTGATTTTTGTTGTACGGTTGCCACGCATCAAGTGGTTCTCGAAAAAGATACATACTTCGGGAACCATTGCATTGCCATCTTCATTTTTGGCGGCAGCTATCTCGATAGAGGTAATCAAATTTTCCTTTCCATCGGTGCGTAGCGTACCAATGGGAAGCTGCGATCCGGTAAGTATGACGGGTTTGCTCAAGTCTTCGAGCATAAAGCTGAGAGCTGAAGCGGTGTAGGCCATCGTATCTGTGCCGTGAAGAATCACGAATCCGTCGAAATAATCGTAATTGTAATTGATGATTTTCACCAGTTTCGCCCAAAATTGCGGTTGCATATCGGAAGAGTCGATGGGAGGGTCGAACTGATAAGAAGATATTCGATAGTTGAATCTTTTGAGTTCGGGCACGTGTCGCAATAGCTGATCGAAATTAAAATTTTCGAGTGCGCCTGTTTCGGGATTCTCTATCATACCGATGGTTCCACCAGTATATATCAACAGAACAGAAGGGTATTTTATAATCATAATTGTGTGGCTCTGTTTGTAATTATGCCACAAAGTTATGGATTATATCAACTATTCACAAATGAGGAATGCCTATTTCTTGTTTTTTGTAATATAGACATTCACCCATTTGCGATTTATAACTATCTGATAGCTTTCAACAAACGGTTGATTGCTTTTTCAGGGTCTTTTTCTTCATTTAATAAATTGACGAAACTGCTACCAATGATACCACCACACGAATATTCGCAAGCCGACTGAAAAGTAGCTTGATTGGAGATGCCGAATCCTACCATTCTTGGGTTGCGCAATTGCATACTGTCTATTCTCTTAAAATAGTCGAGTTTTTGTTGGTTGAAGTCGGTTTGCGCACCTGTGGTGGCAGCCGAAGAAACCATATAGATAAATCCATCGGTATTGTTGTCTATTTCTCGAATACGCTCTTCGCTGGTTTCGGGTGTGATGAGCATAATGATTTTTACGTCATACTTCTCGGCTATCGTGCGATATTTCTCTTGATAATCTTTGAAAGGCAAATCGGGGATAATTACTCCATCAATACCACACGCTTGGCATTGTTGGCAAAAGCTTTCGAAACCAAATTGCATAATGGGATTAAGGTAACCCATCAGCAATAACGGTATTTTTACCTCTTGGCGAATATCTGCAAGTTGGCCGAACAAAAGGCGAAGCGACATTCCGTTGCGTAAGGCTTGTGTGGCTGCATTTTGTATCACCACGCCATCGGCCATTGGGTCGCTAAAGGGGATTCCAATCTCAATCATATCTACCCCGTTCTTTTCGAGGGTTTTTATCACGTGTGCAGTTTGGTCGAGTGTTGGGGTGCCAGCACAAAAATAGATTGATAGCAAATTTCTCTTATCACTGCTAAAGAGCTGATTTATTCTATTCATATTATATATAGGTGTAAATGGGATTTTGTTTTAAACTATGATTTTTTTAATTCCTTCAAAAATGTATCGATACGTTTCACGTCTTTTAGCGCAGGTTTTATCTCGAAACGACTGTTGATATCGTAGCCCGCCAATGCTGGATGCGAGAACTCTTTTAATGCACGTGTACTATAACAGTTGATGCCGCCGCTTAATAAAAAAGGAGTTCTGCCTTTGTATGCTTCCAAAACACTCCAATCAAACTGATTGCCCGAGCCTCCATATTGTTCGCATTTGGTGTCGAATACAAACAATTGGCAATAAGGAGTGTATTCTTCTATCGACTTTAAGTCTTTGGCATCGGCGATAGAAAACGCTTTAATTAGCTTGAAACCGCTATTGCGCAAAGTGCGGCAATAGGCTGGCGATTCGTTGCCGTGTAGCTGTATATAGTGTAAACCAAATCGGTCGGCATACATTTCGATGGTTGCTTTATCTTCATTGACAAATACTCCTACACGCAATTTGTCTTTTGGCATATATTGCGGCATCTCATACACAAAGCGTGGTGATTTCTGATAAAAGATAAATCCCATCATATCAATAGGCAATGTTTCTGTCTGTCTTATGTTGTCGGCTTCCCGCATACCGCATACCTTTATGAATTTATTATCTATCATGGGTTTGTTTGTTATAAGGATGATATAAACTCTTTCAACGCATCGGCTGGATTGTTGGTTTTCATAAAAGCTTCACCCATCAGAAAACCCTTGAAACCTGCCTCTTGCAAACGACGTATGGTGTCGGGATCGGACAATCCACTTTCGGAAACCAACACCTTATCGGTAGGAAGCAACTCAGCCAAGCGAAAGGAGTTTGCTACATCTGTATGAAAGGTTCCCAAATTGCGATTGTTGATACCTACCATATCGATGTTATTGCCAATGTGGTTCAATTCGTTTTCGTTGTGAAGTTCCAATAGCACTTCAAGTCCTAATTCGTGCGCTTGTGCAGCCAATTCATTGCATTGATTAACTTCCAAAGCTGCCGCTATCAATAGCACGGCATCTGCACCAATGATTCTTGCTTGATAAAGCTGATAAGAGTCTATTATAAAATCTTTCCGTAGTATAGGAAGAGTTGTTAGCGGACGTGCTGTGCGTATATCACGCATCCTTCCTCCGAAAAACTTCTCGTCGGTGAGGATGGAAAGTGCAGAGGCACCCGCTGCTTCATAGCCAGGTATAATATCTTCTGGGCGCGCTTGCTCGTTAATCCATCTTTTCGATGGTGAGCGTCTTTTAAACTCAGATATGATTCCTGTGGCAGACTCCATCAGTGATTTTTTCATTGAGTGTGTAGGCAAAGTGAGGTTAATGCTCTCTTGCAATTGCTCGAATGAGATGGATCGTTTTTGAAAATCAACTTCAAATCGCTTGTTGGCAATGATTTCTGATAAAATGTCTTTTTTCATAATGCTCAACTGTTTAGTTCGATAAATTTCTTGAGTGTGGCGTATGCTTTTCCGCTTTCGAGCGATTCGCGCGCTATGGCTATGCACTCTTCTATGCTTTTTTCGGGATGGATTACACGAATGGCAAAGGCTGCGTTTATTATTACAGCATTGGTTTGCGCCTGTGTACCCTTGTTGTTAAGCACATTGTCGAATATGCGAGCAGCTTCTTCGGGTGTATTGCCTCCTTCTAATGCCTGTTCGGTGCAACGCTCAAAACCCAAAACTTCTGGAGTATAAATCTTTTCGTTGTTGGAGGTAGCTACTTTAAACTCATCGGTCAGTGATACTTCATCGTAACCATCCAAACTATGTACTACTGCAAATTGAGTGTCTGTTTCTTGATAAGTGTAACTATATAAGCGCAATAAAGGCAAGTTGTACACTCCTAAAAGTTGATAAGTAGGTAGTGCAGGATTGACTAACGGGCCTAACATATTAAAGAATGTGCGAACGGCCAAGGCTTTGCGTACAGGTGCGACAGCCTTTAAAGCAGGGTTGAATAAGGGAGCGTGAAGATAGGCTATGCCACAAGCATCCATCGAACGTTTCAGCTTGTCGTTGTCGGCTGTAAACTTCACCCCGTGTTGTTCCATCACGTTGCTGGCGCCACTGATTGATGTTGCGCCATAATTTCCGTGTTTCACTACCGGAAAGCCTGCGCCCGCTACGGTAAAACAAGCAGCAGTAGATATGTTGAACGTATTCTTTCCATCACCGCCTGTCCCTACAATATCAATGGGTTGATAACTACCCAAATCCACTGGGATACGCATTTCAAGTAGTGCGTCTCTAAATCCGCAAAGCTCTTCAATAGAAATATTGCGCATTAAAAATACGGTAATAAGTGAAGCTACTTGTGCATCGTTGTATTTGCCTTGTGCTATGTTTTGCAAAATGGTGCGGGCTTCGTCTCTGCCTAAGTATTGATGCTCGAAAAGTTTATATAATATTTGTTTCATAACGATTATAGGTTTAGAAAGTTTTGAATGATAGTTTTCCCTTGTGGAGTAAGCACCGACTCAGGATGAAACTGAATGCCGTGTACATTGTACTCTTTATGGCGAAGTGCCATTATTTGTCCTTCTTCGCTTTCAGCAGTTATCTCCAAGCAAGTGGGAAATCCTTTTTTGCTCACTACCCACGAGTGATAGCGGCCTACTAAGATTTGTTTTCCCAATCCATCAAACAGTGGTTTATCGCCAAGTAAGCGGATGGGTGACTGAATGCCGTGATACACCTCTGTTAGATTTTCAAGTGTTCCACCAAATGCCTCACCAATGGCCTGATGACCTAAACAAACACCTAATATCGGTTTGGTGGGTGCATATTGTTCGATTATAGGAAGTAGCAACCCTGCTTCGGAAGGGATACCGGGGCCAGGCGAAAGAATTATTTTATTGAAACGAGCCACTTCTTCTAACTCTATTTGGTCGTTGCGAATCACTTCTACATCAGTTGCACCAAGTTCTTTTACAATGTGCAGCAAATTGTAAGTGAAAGAGTCGTAATTATCTAATAAAAGAATCTTCATATCAAGTTAGTTTTTTAAAGTTACTGCCAAGTCGATGGCTTTTTTCAATGCACCCAGTTTGTTGTTCACCTCTTGAAGTTCGTTTTCTTCTACGCTGCGAGCCACGATTCCACCTCCAGCTTGAAACCAAAGTTCGTTGTTGCGGCTCACGAATGTGCGGATGGTTATCGCTTGATTTAAGTCACCGTTTAGACCAATAAATCCGATACATCCTCCATAAGCTCCACGATTGTGTGGCTCTATCTCGCTAATGAGTTGCATAGCGCGCACCTTGGGCGCACCGCTTAGCGTGCCAGCAGGGAAAGTATCGATAAACGATTGGGTAGGATCGGCGTCTTCATTCAGTATGCCACTTACACGGCTCACCAAATGAATGACGTGGCTGTAGTATTGCGGCTCTTTATAAAACACCACGTGAACATCGTGGCAATTGCGGCTCAAATCATTGCGCGCTAAGTCTACCAGCATCACGTGTTCGGCATTCTCTTTTGGGTCGGCAAGTAATGCTTCTGTTAATTCCTTATCTTTTACGGTGTCTCCTGTGCGTCGGGTTGTTCCGGCTATGGGGTCGATATACGCTTTTCTGTTTTCTATTTTGCAATGTGTTTCGGGCGAAGAACCAAAGATGCGGAAACCTCCAAAATCAAAGTAGAATAGATAGGGAGAGGGGTTGACGCTGCGGAGTGCGCGATACACTTTGAAATCATCGCCTGCATAGGGTTGTATGAAACGACGTGACAACACGATTTGGAAAACATCGCCACGCAAGCAATGAGCTATCCCTTTGCGTACGTTGGCTTTGTGCTGTTCGTCGGTGATGGGGCTCGTTACGGGGCCTTTGGTTACGAAATTGTAGGATGCAAAATTACGATTTTCGATGGCAGACTCCAGTTCAGACAAGCTGCCTTCCTCTCCTTCCGAAACCATTTCTACCAAAGTCAGTTCGTTTTTAAAGTGATTGAACACCATTATATATTTGTAGAGTATGTATAAAATATCGGGTGCGTCGTTTTCGCTGTCGTGACTTTCTTTTACTGGGATGTTTTCAAAATACTTCACGGCGTTGAATGTAGTATATCCGTATAGTCCACAAACGTTTTTGTGTTCACCGCTTACCTGAAAGCGGTTGATGAACTGGTTGATGGCTTGGCTCACGGTGTAGTTTCTGTCCAATACTTGTTGTTCGCTGTTGCCATCGGGCAGTGTGATTGTTACAATACCGCTATTTACACCGATGCTTGCCAATGGACAAAGAGCGATGTACGAAAGCGAGTTCTCTCCTGCGTGATAATCCGAACTCTCCATTAATGCGGATTGCGGATACATATCGCGCACTTTTAGGTAGATGCTCACAGGAGTGTGAAGGTCGCCTAATACCTGCTTGCTAATTGTTTGATAGCTATATGTTTTCATAAGTTATGTTGTTTGATATTTTTTGATTAGAAAGTTTCATTATTTCTATGCCTTGAAACTTTAGTTTCACGCTGTTGAAACAAAAGTTTCACCAGCTTGGAAATTTAGTTTCACCCCCTTGGAACTAAATTGAATTATTATATCTCAAATTTATAATCCAAATAGGTTTCAATATCCTTATCGCCACGTCCCGAAACCGTGAGCACTACTACATCTTCAGGCTTGAAATCAACTTTATCTAAAGCACCGATAGCATGTGCCGATTCGAGTGCTGGAATGATACCTTCCAATTTGGTTAGCTCGTAAGCGGCGCGAATGGCTTCATCATCGTTGATAGCAAGAATCGTGGCTCGCTGTTGAGCGGCTAAGTTGGCGTGTAGTGGCCCGATGCCTGGATAATCTAAGCCGGCAGAGATGGAGTATGGTTCTTCAATCTGTCCATCCTCGTTTTGCATCACGAAGGTGCAAGCACCGTGGATGATTCCCATTTTACCCAATTGGATGGTGGCGGCGGTCATACCTGTTTCAATTCCTTTACCGCCAGCTTCGGCAAGTACGATGTGTACACGCTCATCATCGAGGAAGTGATAGATTGTTCCTGCGGCATTGCTTCCGCCACCTACGCAAGCTATTAGATAATCGGGATGATTGCGTCCCTCTTTTTCGATGAGCTGTTTTTTTATCTCTTCGCTAATGACCGATTGCAAGCGTGCCACCATATCGGGATAGGGGTGTGGCCCAACCGTAGAACCTATGATGTAGAAGGTGTCGGCAGGATGACAACACCAGTCGCGTATGGCTTCGTTGGTAGCATCTTTCAAAGTCATATTGCCCGAAGTAACGGGTACCACTGTTGCGCCAAGCATTTTCATTTTCTCTACGTTGATGTGCTGACGTTCCACGTCCGTTTTACCCATATACACGATGCACTGCATATTCATCAAGGCGCACACGGTGGCTGTGGCCACTCCGTGTTGTCCGGCTCCTGTTTCGGCGATGATTCGTGTCTTTCCCATACGGCGAGCCAAAAGAATCTGCCCGATGGTATTGTTTATCTTGTGCGCACCGGTATGGTTCAAGTCCTCGCGTTTGAGATATATTTTGCAGCCATATCGCTCGGAAAGGCGTTGTGCTAAGTACAAAGGTGTAGGGCGACCGACATAGTCGCGCAATAGTTTGTCGAACTCTTGCTTGAAGCTTGGGTCGTTCAATACTTTTAGATAGCTGTTTTTTAGCTCTTCCACACATTTGTGAAGTATTTCGGGGATGTAGGCTCCACCGAACTCGCCGTAATAACCGTTGGCATCTACTTGAAAACTGTTCATCACTTTGATTTGTATTTTATAGGTTTTTAAATATTCGTGAAAAAAGAAAAAGCCCTGTCGCAAGTTGCGACAGGGCTCTAATTAATTTATATTGTATGAAGTATATACATACGAGCTCTGCTCCCTTACGACTGTCGGAGTTGTAATAGGCGCCACCACCAATATGTATTTACGATTCTTGTTTTCATTTCAAATAATTTCTATTTGTTGTTTTATGAGGACAAATGTAAGCACTTTGCTTGAAATAACAAGCAAAATCTAACATTTTTTTGTGATATGTTGGAAAAAACTTTGTTATTCTGTCTTGCCTATAAGTTTCTGGTGAATTAAATAGTCGATAGAATAGCGTCCGGCACCTGTGAAAAATAAGCCTACCAAGCAGATAAGATAAACCAATGGAAGCTCTTTTTGGGCAAATGGAGCGTGTTTCATTACCACGAATACAATCATCGAAAACGAAAACATTAGTGGGATTAGGCTAAGGCGATACAAAAAACCTGTAATTAATCCACAAGCACATATCACCTCCGCAAAGATAACCAAGATTAATGAAGCTTCCGAACCTACCCCGAGTGGGTTAGGAAAATGTGGAGCTATGCTTTCAAAATGGATGCACTTGTCTAATCCGTGCGTTAAAATCAGAATCCCCAATGCAACTCTAAGAAACACAATCAACATAGAAGCACCGAAAGTGCCAGTAGGTTTTGGGAATAAAAAATAGGTGAAACGGCTCATACTTATATAATTATTTGATTAGATATTATCTTAATAAACAACAAAAACATAGAATTGTTCCTTTTAACAAATTGGTTGTTTTACTTCAATTATTATAACGAATGATGAAAGAACTTTTTTAATCAAAATCTTGTTCTCAAATAAAAAACAAAATATGCCGCAATTAGAAGATTTTCAGATACAGGGTGGGGCAGTGAGCAATGAACCTATTCACGTAGATGCGAAGGGTACTCAGTGTCCGGGTCCTATTATGTCGCTTGCCAATGCTGTGCGTGACGCACGGATAGGGCAAGATGTTATTATCGAGGTGACTGATGGTGGATTTAAACAAGATGCCGTGTCGTGGTCGGCCGTTACGGGCAATCCGATGCAATCGCTCAACGAGCAAGATGGAGTGATTACGGCTCGGTTTACCAAAGTGGTGGAGCTGGGCAAAGCTGTGGTACCCGAAAAAGAGGATCTGCTCACAATTGTGGTGTTCAGTGGCGAGATGGATAAAGGTTTAGCTGCCTTTAACATCGCTTTAGGGGCATTGGCAATGGGGTTGAAAGTAGAAATGTTTTTTACTTTCTGGGGGCTTAGTCTGATTCGTAAAAAGATGAAACGCACTTCTGTCAAAAGCATCAAAGAAGCTATGGTGAGCAAGGTGCTGCCTGCCGACGACGATAGTTTGCCTATGTCGCGCGAAAATATGCTGGGACTGGGTGCGGCAATGATGAAAAAAATAATGAAAGATAAGAATGTGCCCTCACTCGATTTTATGGTTCACTTGGCCAAATTCAACGGAGCGCAATTCATAGCTTGCAAAATGTCGATGGACATACTAAGTATAAATTCCGATGAATTGCTCGAAGGGGTAGAAATAGGTGGTGTGGCTACGATGTTGGAATATGCTCGCAAATCAAATGTAAATTTCTTTATATAACCTATATAATAACGTATAATTATGGTACACGATTTAGATGAAAACTTGTTTAAGAAGAAAATATTTGATTTTTCTGAAGGTGATAATGCACCGCTTCTCACCAAGAATGATACAATAATTGAATTTTGGGTCACTTGGTGTCCTCATTGCCAAGCGATGATGCCGCGCTACGAGAAAGTGAGTAAAGAGTTTCCATCGGTAGATTGTTATCGAGTAGAAATGGAACAAAACCCGTCGGTGGCGGATGTGTTTAATATAGAAGCTTTCCCAGCATTTGTTTTTATTACGCCACAAGGTAAAATGAAAAAATGGGTGGGCGAATTGCCAGCCGAAGAGTTGGCTCAAATGGTAAAAGAGGCATTCCCCAATGCTTAACATTTACTTTAATAAAGATAGTAAAAGAGACTTGTTTCTATGCGAACGATACAAGTCTCTTTTTATTTTAACCCATTCGGATGGTTGTTTGGTTTTTATGTGTCAACTATGAACAGTTGTCAAGATAAACGTTTACAGTTGACGTGATACTTGTTAACAGTTTGTACATCATCTATTCACAGTCAATATAAGTCTCTTATATCAACCTTCCCATTTCGTAAGCTTCAGCTATGTATTTGCTGTCTTTGATGTCTTCTTTTTGCCACACTCCAAAAGCTTTCAGCGTTTTTTGCTCTATGGGGTTTTCGAGGCAAGCCAAAAAGCCCTGAAACTCAACAATCGTTCTGTCCATAGCTGGCAGACTGGTGTCGGCTGCTGTCATTATATAATAAAAATTCTTGTTGCTCATCTCTGTATATCTTGCACAACATCGGTCGATAAACGTTTTTAGCTGCCCACACATTGTGTAAAAATAAATAGGAGTGGATAGTACGATTGTGTCGGCTGCCACCATTTTATCTAATAATTCGGCCATATCATCTTTTTGCGAACATTGTTTTTGGTTGTAGCATACTCCGCACCCTGTGCAGTAATGAATGTTTTTGTCTCTCAGAAAAATTTTTTCGGCATAATGCCCTGCATCCGTTGCACCTTTGATAAATTCATTGCACAATGTGTCGGAATTGCCACCTTTGCGTGGTGAAGAGGAAATCACTAAAATGTTCTTTTTCATACTTTTATTCTTAATCAATTTTCGACAACAAAAATAGTCTCTAAAAGACAAACATCTCTTATACAAATTACGGTTCGTTTTAATCAAATCACTTATCCTCATTTTTCTTTTCAAAATGTTCATATTTAAACATAGAAATATTCTAAAAATAATTGAAAATAATTATATTTGCATTTCATAAAACTATTAACTATCTTAGAAATGAAAGCGACTAATTGTCTTTCTGGAATGATTATATCCATCTTTTTATCTCTTTTTTCGTTGCCGGCAATGGCTATTGATAATGCAAACAATAAAAGGAAAGTGGTTTTAGAGATTTTATCTAACAACAACGCTCCTTTGTCTTTTTTGAACGATAAGGGAGAACCCGATGGCTTTAGCATTGAGCTTTGCAAAGCGATAATCGAAGAGTTAAAAGACTCTTGCGATTTCGATTTTATTCAACCTGGCGATGATGTTCAGTTTGATACGAAAGATAGTACAAATTATATTTATGCTTTATTCTACTCGAAGGATAGAGCCGAAAATATCAGTTTTAGCGTTCCATTTATCACAATATACTACGATGTTCTTTTCAGAGAAGGCGATACATACAACGGACTTGGGTCTTTGGCTGGAAAAAAAATCATAATGAAAAATAATGTGATTGTCCGTCAGATATTGAAAGACTTGGGCGACGAGTATATTGAAAACCTTATTTTTGTGGACGATATGGAAGTGGGATTGAAAATGCTTTCGGGTGGTGAAGGAGATTTTGCCTTATGTATGAATGCCAATGCCGATAAAATTGTTTCGGAATGTGGTTTGACCAATCTCCATTCGGTTGCATCAGGACTTCTTCCACAGGAACTCTTTTTTGCTTCGTCCAACCCTGCTTTGATAATGCAAATAAACAGAGCTATCAATGCCTTGATTAGAAACGGAGAGTATCACCAAATCTATCATAAATGGTATGGCAAAGATGAAAGTGTTTATATGGATTATTTCTATTGGACATTGGGTGTGCTGGCCGCTGTTGCACTTTTGTCATTTTTTGTTTTTATATTACTCAGAATCAGAATTAAAAAAGCTACTACCAAGATCAAAGCTTCTAATGCTCGTATAATGAACCTTAATCAGCTCACTAATATACTGATTGGCGAATCGGAGATAGATATATTTTTATATGATATTCGAGAAGACCTTTTGTATGTGCTTAAAAATGGTGATTTTAAAGAGTATTCTTTCAGTCTACGTGATATAGAGGCAATGATCAATCCTGATGATCGTGGCAGATACGACAAGTGTTTTGAAGATGTCTTGTCGGGAACAAGAGATAAGGCTACGTGCTCGCTACGTATCTACAACAATAAAATAAATCGCTTTGTAGACTATGAATACGTGGTGACAGGTCAGAAAGATGATGAAGGAAATATTTGCAAATTGCTTTACTCACGTAGAAATGAAACTCGTCAACGAAAATTGCTCAGAAGGCAGGATGAAACAATATTGAACTTAGACTTAGCTCTTCAATCTGCCAAACTCATTCGATGGCGTTTCGATTTTATAAATGATGTAATCAAGATTGTTGATTATCAATCGAACCGATGGACTTATCTCGAAAGTGAATGGGTGGAACTAATTGCTCCCAACAGCCGTGCCTTGTATGAGGATTTTATATCTAAGGTGCTGCAAGATAGAGATGTGGATTTTGTTACGATATTCGTAAAGCTTCCCGATAGTGACACCTATCAGCCCTTTGAACTGACAGCAGTGGCTCGATATAACAAAGATGGTGAACTATTGTCACTGCACGGCATAATGAATAACATCTCTACCATTTACAATTACCAATCTTTGCTTAGCGAGAAGATAGAACTTCTCAAAGCCATCAACAATCATATTCCACTTGGAGTTGTTTTCCTCGACCGAGACGGATTTGTAAGAGATGTAAATGACTATTTAGTGAAACTTTTTGCTCTGAAAGATAAAACGATTCTGCTAAACAGATACAACTATTTAGTAGATCCACAAATCACCGACCAATTGCCCCGATTGAATAATGGCGAAGTGGTGCGCTATCAGCTCGAATTTGATGAATTGCCCGATAGTTTGAAATCAGAGATAGACCGCTCATTACCTCACGGCGAAATGTTTGAGGTAAGTGTGAATGGTGTATTCGATACAAAGAATAGTTTGATAGGTTACTTGCTTCTGTTTGATGATGTAACCGAAGCGTATAAATCGCAACAAAAAATAGTAGAGCTACAAAACAACGTGACTTTGGCATTGGAGGCAGGAGAACTGACCACGTGGATTTATGATGTAGATAAACAAGAGTTTGCTTTACTTCAAGGCATCGATAGTGCTGACAATGAAGTGTTATCAAGAGAATCGTATAACAAGATTGTTCATCCCGATGATAAAAATGTGATATGGGATGCGATGGACGTTCTTATAGACAAACAGCTAAAAAAGACAAATGTAAAGTTTCGTTTGAGATTAGGGGGGCACTGGTGTTGGTATCAATGCTCGTTAATGGCAAGTGAAGATAATAATTGTGTTCGTTTCATTACTGGCACGCGCAAAGACATAACAGAAGAGGTAAGAGCTAAGCAAATGCTCAACCAAAGACATCAAGAAGTTATAAACAGCGAAGAGAGACTGAATCTTATTATGAATAGTCTGCCCATTCCCGTTTACATTATAGACGTGGAGCATAAACACGTGGCTTATATCAATGATGCCGCCATAAAGTTGTTTGGATCTGAATGTTATGTCACGACAAAAGATTTTGTTAAAGATGAGGATGTAGCCAAACACGCTAATGTAGACCAACAAGTGATAAGTACTGGCAATGAATACATAGCAAATGAACTATTGCGCTTAAGAAACGGCAAAGAACTGAATACATTTGTGAGGAAGATGTTGATAGAGTTTAATGGGCAAAAACAAATATTAGTAATGCGTATGGACTTGACAGAACAATACAAAGCCCAAATGACTAATAAAATAATATCAACTTCTCTACCTGCACTCAAAGCTTATACGTGGCATGTCGACTCGCGTGACGGCATCTTGAGATATGGAGAGATTCTTGCTACTGCCGAAAGAAATTTATTGGAATATAATACGCTCGATAAGTTCACATCATTAATTTATGAAGAAGATAGAGAGGGGTATGATCGTTCAATGAAGGATTTGATGAACAATGATTTCAATGAAGGTGCTTATTGCTATCGTGTAGATATTCAAGAAATAGGTGTGTATGAATGGTGGGAAAGTCGAGCTATCGTAGAAACTTTATTGGATGAAGAGGGCAAACCCTATAAGTTTGTATATGGTATAGATTTGAATGTCAATGCACAAAAAGTAAATGAATTGGCATTGAAAAAAAATCAGCGTAAACTTGCTGCTTTAAATCGCCAGAATGAACTTATCTTGAATAACAACACTTCGGGCATTGTATATTTGGATGCTAACTATAATATTCAATGGAGTAATGTTGACTATGTGTTTGGTGAAATAGGCCAAGACGTATATGTAAAAGGAACTCAATGTTACTCTGCATTTGGAATGAATAAGCCGTGTCCTAATTGCCCCGTTGCAAATACAATCGCTTCTAAAGAAATCTGTTATCAAGAGTTCCATAAAAAGAAAAGAATTTTTGGAAGTACTGCCATTCCTATCATAGGAGATTCGGGAGTGGAAGGAATTGTGTTACGGATAGATGACATCACAGAAAGAAATCGTCTGATAACAGATTTACGTCGTGCCAAAGAGAAAGCAGAAGAATCAGAGAAACTGAAAATGGCATTTCTTGCCAATATGAGTCACGAGATACGTACACCACTCAATGCAATCGTTGGTTTTTCGGAAATGATGCAATATGCCGAAGATGAAGTAGAACGCAAAGAATATATGCACATCATAAACAACAACAACGAACTCTTGCTTCGATTGATAGGTGATGTACTCGATTTATCTAAAATAGAATCGGGTTCTATGGAAATAAAAAACGAGACATTTGACGTGGTTGAAATGATAAACGAAACATTCACAGCTTTGAAGGCTCGATGTTCTAATCCCCAAATAGAAATGAAACTCGAACTACCGCTGTCTACGTGTGTGGCCACATTAGACCGCAATCGTTTTTCTCAGGTAGCAATCAACTTCTTATCAAATGCTATTAAATACACCAAAGAAGGTGAAATTATATTTGGAATAAATCAAATTAATAATGGATTACGCATATATGTGAAAGATACTGGAATAGGTATTGAAGAGAATAAGCATCACTTAATATTCCAACGTTTTGAAAAATTAGACACTTTTGCTCAAGGCACAGGGTTAGGACTTGCTATCTGTAAAGCGATTATGGATGCCATTGGTGGTGAAATAGGTTGTAACTCTGTTAAAGACGAAGGCTCTACTTTCTGGGCTTGGTTTCCGTGCGAAATAGAAAAGGCAAGAAAGAAGCGAGAACCAAAGGAATTAATGGTCATTGAAAAACCTAACAAAAGCGATAAGAATAATAATAAAATCAATACACAGCTAAATTTATTCTTCAATGATGACAAAAATGAAGATGGCTCTGAAGGGAAAAGCCTTCCTTTGTGGAATTGAAAAGGGATATAGTCTTGCATATTTTATGGATGAATTTTTATTGTATAGCAGAATTTCGATAATAAGAGTAAAAGAAAAACTTCTGTTGGTATTTATTCTTTTATCCGTAAACAATTTATTTGCTAACGATACTGTATTGTTAAAAAATTATAAGAACCATATTATAAAAGCAAAGGGAGATTATGCTTTTCCTCCCTTTGAGTTCATTAATGAAAAAGGACAGCTTGATGGCTTTAATGTTGAATTATTCCGAGCTTTAATGAAACGAACAGGTTTTCAATATGAGTTGAACCTTGGAGAATGGAATGTGATAAGAAAAGAACTGGATGATAAGAAAATAGATCTTTTAGTAGGTATGACCTACTCGTATGAAAGAGCGAAGAATGCACACTTTGGGATGCCGCATAGTATGGTAAATTATTGTGTAGTATCTCGTAAAGATGATGAGTATACAGATATTGAGTCACTAAAAGGAAAAAAGGTGATTGTTCAGAATATGGATCGTTCTCACGAATATATGTTGTCGAATAATATAGCTGATAGTATCATCACAACCAATACAGCTCTTGAAGCATTACAACTATTGGCTTCGGGCAAGTATGATGCCGTAGTAACTTTTGCAGTCGTTTCTTATTATTTTATTAAAAAGAAAAATCTAAATAATCTTCAAATCTATCCAGTAGATATGGAAGCTGAAACTTATTCTTTAGTGGGTAATATAGACAATGTTGAGCTGATGAACATTTTGAATACGGCTTTGTATCAAATGAAGATTGATGGCGAATATGATCGGATTTATAATAAATGGTTTGGTGTGTAT
Source organism: uncultured Bacteroides sp. (assembly GCA_947074275.1). GTDB lineage: Bacteria > Bacteroidota > Bacteroidia > Bacteroidales > Bacteroidaceae > Bacteroides. The sequence continues at coordinate 34,981 of CAMTPA010000007.1, read as the reverse complement.
GAAAAAAAAGATGTATACAAGGAAGTTCGTGTCATCTTATTAGCATTTGTAATAATCTTTATTATTGCCTCTGTTTTTGTGTGGCAACTAAAACGACAAATAAAGCTGGCAACTAAAAAACTTATTATAAAAAATAGAGAAGCGTCTTCGTTGGTTATAGAGCTTACTAAAGAGATAAATCGTAGAGAAGAGATGGAGGTGGATTTGATCTGCGCTAAGGAAAAAGCTGAAGAATCCGATAAACTTAAAATGGCTTTTCTTGCTAATATGAGCCATGAGATTCGTACCCCTCTCAATGCAATTGTAGGCTTTTCAGAGTTAATTTAATATGCTGAAACAAATGAAGAACGAGCCGATTATATGAATCTTATTAATACTAACAATGAATTACTGTTACGTCTCATAGGTGATATTCTTGATTTGTCGAAAATAGAATCGGGGTCGATTGATATAGTTGATGAAAAGTTTGATATTGTGACATTGTTTTATGAGATATTTGCTTCTTATGAAAATCGTTTTGTAAATAACGATATCACAATAGAGGCAATCACCGACCTTAATCGATGTATAGTGATACTTGATCGCAATCGCATAATGCAAGTAGTAAACAATTTTATTTCGAATGCAATAAAACACACTATAAAAGGAAAGATCACAATAAGCTTATATTACGAAAATGATGGTGTGAAAATAACAGTTCGTGACACTGGAAAAGGCATTCCACAAGAAAAACATCATCTTGTTTTTGAACGATTTGAAAAATTGGATTCATTTACACAAGGGACGGGATTGGGGCTTGCTATTTGTAAGGCTATAATTGAGGCTTTTCGAGGTGAAATAGGGTTTGATTCCGTTGTAAATCAAGGATCTGTGTTTTGGGCTTGGTTTCCATGCAAAGTTCAAGAGTTGATTTACAAAAAAGAAAATACTCCACGGTAATTAAGTCTAATTTCAGAATAGGCCAAACGAATAAATTCAGATGTAATAAAACAATGCTATCGGCTTATCTGTTTCAGTTGTAATAAACAAAGATTATGGAAACAATAAAGATAGGTGTGAAAAACGCAATAAAGACCATTTATTGCATTGACACGGCAGATGGCGAGAAGATTTATCTTTTGTTGCGCAACACGTTGAGTGAAGACAAGTTGGTGCGACTTTCTTTTGAAGGAATAGAATTGGTGATTGCCGCCTTCTTAAATACAGCTGTTGGTCAATTGTTTAAGGATTTTGATGCACCATATGTAGAATCTCATTTGTCAGTAGAAGATTTGCATGAAGATTTCCAACATATTTGGAATAAGGTGATAAAACGCTCTCCGAATTATTATACTCACCAAGAAGCAATGGATCAATGTATCTCTAATATTATAGAGGAGTGACACTATGGCTGCAAGATATGAAATAAGAGATCTGGAAAGATTGGCTGCAAGAAACTTCTTCTTTGATACCAACATTCTCTTGTACCTTTTTTATAGCCATACGGTAGATTGGGCTTCACGTGCATATTCAAATTTATATATGAATATGTTAAATCGTCATATTAATATGTATATAGACAATACTGTTTTGTCGGAGTTTATAAATCGTATTCTCCGTATCGAATATGAAGCCAAGATGAGAACACTAACAGCTGACAATGTGGTTCCATTTAAAAAATTCAGAGATACCTCCGAAGGCGAAGAGGCCGTAGAACACGCCAATAGTTTAGTAAAGAATATATTAAAGTATGTGATGGTTGATGGCGAGATTATGGATAAGATGGACATACAATCTATTCTCATCGTTGATTCGTTGGATTATAATGATAAAGTCATAGAGCATCTTTGTGAGCATAAAGGTTATATTTTGGTGACTAATGACACTGACTTTAAACAAAGCAGTATTGATATTCTTTCGGCTCATAGAGGATTTTATGGCAATGATGCCAAAGATGGTTGATGAAACCGCAGTAACCTGTTTTGTTTTGACACACCCTCAATTCTGAAAAGAATTATATAGTAAAAGCGAGATTATTGTTCGTAATTATTCAGCGACTCCATTAACAAATACTATTTTTTATTGGGCGCGCTTATTAATAGCCTATTTTTTACCTTATCTTTGTCATCCTTTTCATTTGCATTTTCGAGAGATGAGAAGAAGTGATTTGAAATTAGAACATCGAAAATAAAGAGATACAAATAATGGCCGAACAAAGAAGAAGTAGCCGCAGCAGCAAATCGAATATGCCACAACCCATCACCGATTATGGTCGCATACAGCCACAGGCTTCCGAGCTGGAAGAAGCAGTGCTTGGAGCGTTGATGATAGAAAAAGACGCATATTCGCTTGTGAGCGAAATACTTCGTCCCGAATCATTCTACGAGCGTCGTCATCAGTTGATATATGCTGCTATTACCGACCTCGCCATCAATCAGCAGCCAGTAGATATTCTTACCGTAAAAGAACAACTCACCAAGCGGGGCGACCTGAAAGATGTAGGTGGGCCTTTCTACATCACGCAGCTCAGTAGCAAAGTTGCTTCGTCGGCTCACATTGAATATCACGCACGCATCATTGCGCAAAAGTATTTGGCTCGCGAACTGATTACCTTTACGAGTGGTATTCAAACCAAGGCATTCGACGAAACACTTGATGTGGATGACTTGATGCAAGAAGCAGAAGGTAAGTTGTTTGAGATTTCGCAACGCAACTTGAAAAAAGACTATACGCAAATCAACCCGGTGATTAGCGAAGCGTATCAGCTCATACAAAAAGCGGCAGCCCGAGCCGATGGTTTGAGCGGTCTTGAAAGCGGATACACCAAGCTCGATAAGATGACTTCGGGGTGGCAAAACTCCGACTTGATAATCATTGCCGCACGTCCTGCGATGGGTAAGACTGCGTTTGTGCTTTCTATGGCAAAAAATATCGCTGTCAATTTCCGCAATCCCGTGGCACTTTTCTCGCTCGAAATGAGCAACGTGCAGTTGGTAAATCGTCTTATTTCCAACGTGTGCGAGATTCCGAGTGAAAAGATAAAAAGCGGTCAGCTTGCAGCCTACGAATGGCAACAGCTCGATTACAAGTTGAAAGATTTGCTTGATGCGCCCCTCTATGTAGACGATACTCCGTCGTTATCGGTGTTTGAACTTCGTACGAAAGCGCGAAGGCTGGTGCGTGAACATGGTGTTCGTATTCTCATTATCGACTATCTTCAGCTGATGAATGCCAGTGGTATGGCTTTTGGTAGTCGCCAAGAAGAGGTGAGTACCATTTCGCGTTCGCTCAAAGGACTTGCCAAAGAGTTGAACATTCCCATCATAGCTCTGTCGCAGCTAAATCGTGGTGTAGAGAGTCGTGAGGGTATTGAAGGAAAACGTCCGCAGCTGAGTGACCTCCGAGAATCGGGAGCCATTGAGCAGGATGCCGATATGGTGTGCTTCATTCATCGCCCCGAGTATTATAAGATATACCAAGACGACAAAGGAAACGACTTGCGGGGTATGGCCGAAATTGTGATTGCCAAGCACCGTAACGGTGCGGTGGGCGATGTGTTGCTCCGCTTCAAGGGCGAGTTCACACGCTTCTCCAACCCCGATGACGATATGGTGATACCAATGCCTAATGCCCCCGCTGGAATGATGGGTTCTCGGATGAATGCTGGTGGAGTGTCTGCGCCACCGCCACCGCCGCCTGCCGAGTTTGGTAGCAACGATGTGCCATTCAATCCTTCCGATGGGCCATTGCCATTCTAAAATAGAGCGATAAATAAGTATAAACAACTGATGCGCCAACTGTTCATTGTTATCATATTGATAGTGAACAGTTGGCGCATCAATTGTTTACATTCTTCCCCGATAGTGTCAGTCGGTCATTAGCTTAAATAAAACTCGGCCTGTGTGGGTGGTCATCATCGTGTTGTATAGATGCCCTGCTTTCTCTTTAGGATGATAACCCGACAGCACGTTCACAATTAAATCGGCCTCAAAAAGTGGTAGGAAGTCATATTCCACCGCCTTGGGATATTGATGGTGTGTGCCCACTACGTTTTCGAGCCAACTTTTCTCGTCGCTGCTCAGTTCGTCTACATCGGCCAGCAATTCGCAAGCCACCTCTCTACCTACATTTTGCTGATTCACTGGCAGCGAATTGCCATAAATCTCTTTCGAGCGTGGGCAACCTATGTCGTGTAGCCACGCAGCCATTTCGATAAGTGCAGTCTTTTTATCGTCCCATCCTTCGCCCGCGGCAATCATTCGGGTGTATGCTACCACCTCTTGTGTGTGCAGCACATCTTCGCGCTTCAGTGCTTTAAACTTAGCGTAATACTCTACCACCTTTTTGGCGATTCGATCTTTTGTGTGATTCATTGTTTATTGTATCTTGTTCTAATTGAGTAGGCTTTCCGTGCAAAAGCTCGCCAACAGCTTGCTTAAGCACATTTTTGAGCACAGCCATAGAGTCTTGAGTGTTTTTGAAAGCATACGATGTGATGTTGTATTTCTCTTCTTTCCCATCGTTCCACAAGTTTACAAAGAGTGCAGGCCCATTTACACCGTAGTCTCTTCCCGTTTTGTTTCCGCCCGACGTGTTGAGGTCGATGCTCTGAAAAGTGACTTCACCCTTTTCGAGTTGTTTCGTAAAGTTTTCATCCAAGACTTCATTGGTTGCTGCTTTCACTCTTTCGCAATCGGTGAAGTTTCGTCGTGTGTGAAAGAAAAGAACCTCTACATAGCGTGTAGGCGCAGGGTTGTTTTTTGTTTCCGACGGCCCAATAGGCTGGGGAAGCTTGGGTTGACATCCTGTCAACGCACATAGCGCAATAAATGCGAAAAATATCCGTCTCATTTTAATATTATGTTTATAAAAGCGAAAATTAGTTGACAAATGTACAAACAATGATTTGTACATTGATAGTTATTGGCTTCTATTTTTTATGCGAAGTGTGTTTTTCTATCTCTACAACCTTATTCAACCAAAAAAACTTATTAACTTTGCAAGTCTTTTTTTGAGAACAATACAATAAAAACGAATCATATATGAATATCTCTTATAATTGGCTGAAAGAGTATGTTGGTTTCGACCTCACTCCCGAAGAGGTGGCTGATGCACTGACATCCGTTGGGCTCGAAACTGGAGGAGTAGAAGAGGTGCAAACCATCAAAGGTGGGTTGGAAGGCTTGGTGATTGGCGAAGTGTTGACTTGCGAAGATCATCCAAACTCGGATCACTTGCACATCACCACCGTGAACTTAGGCAATGGCGAACCAACACAAATTGTGTGTGGTGCGGCAAATGTAGCTGCTGGACAAAAAGTGGTGGTGGCTACACTGGGCACAAAGCTTTATAGCGGCGACGACTGCTTCACCATTAAGAAATCGAAAATTCGCGGTGTAGAATCTATCGGTATGATTTGTGCCGAAGATGAAATCGGTATCGGTGCTTCGCACGAAGGCATCATTGTACTTCCAGCCGAAGCGGTGCCAGGCACATTGGCGAAAGATTATTATAACATCAAGAGCGACTACGTGCTCGAAGTAGACATCACGCCCAATCGTGCTGACGCTTGCTCTCACTACGGTGTAGCGCGCGATTTGTATGCCTATTTGCTGCAAAATGGTAAGACTACCTCTTTGCAACGCCCCTCGGTAGAAGATTTTAAGGTAGACAATCACGACTTGAATATTGAAGTAGCGATAGAAAATACTGAAGCTTGCCCACGCTATGCAGGTGTGACGGTGAAAGGCGTGAAAGTGGCCGAAAGCCCCGAATGGCTGAAAGACAAATTGCAACTAATCGGTGTGCGCCCTATAAATAATGTAGTTGATATAACCAACTACATCGTTCACGCTTTTGGGCAACCACTGCACTGCTTTGATGCAGATAAAATAAAAGGCGGTGAAGTGATTGTGAAAACAATGTCCGAAGGAACTTCATTTATTACTCTCGACGGTGTGGAACGCAAACTTAGTGATCGCGACCTGATGATTTGTAACAAAGAAGAGGCGATGTGTATTGCTGGTGTATTTGGTGGCTTAGACTCTGGTTCTACCGAAGAAACCACCAATGTGTTTATCGAAAGTGCTTACTTCAATCCAACGTGGGTGCGCAAAACAGCTCGCCGCCACGGTTTAAATACAGATGCTTCATTCCGTTTTGAACGTGGCATCGACCCCAACATCACAATCTACTGCTTGAAACTGGCAGCTATGATGATTAAAGAGTTGGCTGGCGGCACTATATCAAGCGAAATCAAGGATATTTATCCCGTAGCGATGGAAGATTTCATCGTAGATGTGACTTATCATAAAATTAACACACTTATAGGTAAAGTGATTCCCGTAGATACGGTGAAACACATTGTGACAAGCCTCGAAATGAAAGTGCTCGAAGAGACTACCGAAGGTTTGAAGTTATCAGTACCTCCTTATCGTGTGGATGTGCAGCGCGACTGCGACGTGATTGAGGATATTCTACGTATCTATGGATACAACAACGTAGAAATTCCAACTACTTTGAAATCGAGCCTCACCACCAAAGGCGAAGAAGATAAATCGAATAAACTTCAAAACCTGATTGCAGAGCAATTGGTGGGTTGTGGTTTCAATGAAATACTCAACAATTCGCTCACGGCGGCTGCCTACTACGAAGGTTTAGAAGCATATTCAGCCAGCAAATTGGTGATGTTGATGAATCCTCTCAGCAACGATTTGAACTGTATGCGTCAGACACTCTTGTTTGGAGGCTTAGAAAGCATCGCCTACAACGCCAACCGCAAAAGTGCCGATTTGAAATTTTTTGAGTTTGGCAATTGCTACTACTACGATGCCGATAAACGCAACCCCGAAAAGGTGTTGGCTCCTTACTCTGAAGATTATCATTTGGGTATGTGGGTTACTGGTAAGCGTGTTTCAAACTCGTGGGCACACACCGATGAAGATAGCTCGGTATACGAACTAAAAGCCTATGTCGAAGATATATTCACTCGTTTAGGACTTGATATGCGCAACTTAGTGATAGGCAATCTTACCGATGACATCTTCTCGGCAGCTCTATCGGTGAATACACGCGGCGGAAAACGCTTGGCTGTATTGGGAGTTGTGGCAAGAAAACAACTGAAGAACTTTGATATTGACAATGATGTATTCTTTGCCGACCTCAATTGGAAAGAGTTGATGAAAGCAATTCGTTCGGTGAAGGTAAGCTACAAAGAAATTTCTAAATATCCAGCCGTACGTCGTGATTTGGCATTATTGCTCGACAAACAAGTGCAATTTGCTGAAATAGAGAAAATAGCCTACGATACAGAAAAGAAACTATTGAAATCAGTAGAACTGTTTGATGTGTATGAAGGGAAAAATCTCGAGGCAGGTAAGAAATCGTATGCGGTAAGCTTTATGCTTCAAGACGAAACTCAAACCTTGAATGACAAACAGATTGATAAGATAATGTCTAAACTTATTAAGAATTTGGAAGACAAGTTGGGTGCAAAACTTAGATAACAAAATCTTATAAATAACAATATTAAAAACATATACCAATGGGAAGAGCGTTCGAATATAGAAAAGCAACCAAGATGAAAAGATGGGGTAATATGGCCCGTACTTTTACAAGAATTGGAAAACAAATCGCTATCGCCGTTAAAGCTGGCGGTCCCGATCCTGAAAACAACCCAGCACTACGCGCAGTAGTAGCTACTGCAAAGCGCGAAAATATGCCGAAAGACAATGTGGAACGTGCTATTAAGAATGCGTTGGGCAAAGACCAGAAAGACTACAAAGAGATGAACTACGAGGGATATGGCCCTTTTGGTATCGCTGTATTTGTAGAAACAGCTACCGATAACACCACTCGTACAGTTGCCAATGTACGTAGCATCTTCAATAAATTTGGTGGTTCGTTGGGCACATCAGGTAGCTTGGATTTCATCTTTAGCTGGAAATCGATGTTTACTATTGCAAAGAAAGATGGTTTGGAGATGGATGAATTAATTCTTGAACTTATCGACTATGGTGTAGAAGATGAATATGATGAGGATGAAGAGGAAATCACAATCTATGGTGATCCTAAGTCATTCGCACAAATTCAAAAATATCTTGAAGACAATGGTTTTGAAGTAAAAGCGGCTGAGTTCACTCGTATCCCCAACGATGAGAAAGATTTGGATGAAGAACAACGCGCTACTATCGAGAAAATGGTGGAACGTTTGGAGGATGATGAGGACGTGCAAAACGTTTACACCAATATGAAACCAGTTGTAGACGAAGAATAATGGAGCTGACTTATAAAACTGAAGGCACTTGCAGTACGCATATCGAAATTGTGATAGACAATGATACAGTGCAAGAAGTGGCTTTTTGGGGAGGATGTAATGGAAATCTACAAGGAATTTCTCGCTTGGTGAAGGGTATGAAAACCGATGAAGTGATTGCGCGATTGGAAGGAGTAAGATGCGGACGACGCTCAACATCCTGTCCCGATCAGTTGTGCAAAGCTTTGCGACAAATGAAAGAGTAATCCATTAACAGTTCTCAAACAATAAGAAGCGGGATTGACGATGATATACATTCGTCAATCCCGCTTCTTGTTTTTACACGAATTTTATATTGGAGTTCTGCCCTCGTTGGTACAGTAAATGAAACCTAATGCTTTATTTAGCGAATGGACACAAAACTTATCGTTCGATAAACAAATGGACTATAATAACGAATTAAGCGGATAAAACACAAAAACTTTTTAAGGTGAAAAATCGTTGTGTCTACTTGAAAGAGTTATTTTTGTGGTATGAAAAAAATGATATTGTTTGCAGCTCTACTGATGGGAGCGATAAGCGGCGCAATGGCGCAAGAATGTGTGTTGCATAAACACGCTCGCAATGAGATAGCGATTAGTCCAGGTGGTGTATATTCATTATCGGACAAGGAGTGGGGCTTTGGTGTTCACGCTCATTATTTTCGCACTCTCAGTCAAGATAGCCCGTGGGCCTTGGGAGGTGGTGTGGAAATGGTGACAATGCACGGTGGACACTATACGATAAGTGCTGGTGCCAAATACAACTTCTTGCATTTTCTGAATTTGAGCCTGATGCCGGGGGTGACTTTTTATAAACAAAGTGGGTACGACCACGATGGGCATACTCATCACGAACATACCAAAAAAGCCCAATTTTCGCTACACGTGGAGTTTAGTTACGACCTTATTCATACCGAACATTTTCACTTCGGTCCAGCAGTAGATTATTCGTGGAGTCGTCACGATAATCATTTTATGGTGGGATTGCATTGTGCTTACGGATTCTAAAAAAAGAACCATTAACAGTCTGTTTGTCGACTGTTAATGGTTCTTTTTTTATCTGTTAATAGTTCTTGTGATAACTGTTGATAGTTGTTGTGATTAGTAAATCAGCTTCGAAGGAACATCTTCACCAAAAAGGTTGTCACCCAATGTTGTTATCAGGTTGCCTTCGGCTTTCACGTGTCGCAGGTTGTCGCACCCCATGAATGCACCATAATCTAATGTAGTGACTGATGCGGGAAGGATAATTGTACCACACAAACGATTGCAGTTGCTAAAAGCACGTTGTCCGATGACTTTTAGGTCTTTGGGCAAAACAATATTGAGCAGATATTTTTTTTGTGTAAAAGTGAAATCGGGAATCACCGTAGCATTGGTCCGAGCTATATTTACTGTCACTAAGTTGGGCATATAGTCACGAATTAATTTAAAGTCCTCACTGTCGAGCTTGCCTTCTACGGTCAGGAAATTCACCTCTTTGGGCTGAACACCCTGCTTTTGAAGCTCGTCTGCTAAATTGCCCATCAACCCCACTTGAACAACCGTTTCGGTAGGTTCGCCTTCGATAAATGCAAAAGTCTCCCAACCTGCTTTACGGCGATAAGCATCGCTCGCACCCAATGGCACAAAAATAGCTGTCACGCTATCTGCCAATGCTTTAGATAGTAGGGTAGGAGGAGTTTTTTTATTGATTCTGCACACCGTTAGGTTGGTGCATCCCTTGAATGCTGCATCTTCTATGCTTTTTGTTTTATCAGATAGAATAATCTCTTTCAACGAAAGGTTTTCTATCAATTGTCCATTTTCAATTCGGCAAAAAGCATAAGCAGGAATAAATTGAGGCATGTACACATAAAATTTATTGTCGGGATAAGTACCGCCTTTACCAGAGTACATTTTTATCTCTGCATTCGAAATATCGAGCATCTCTAATTTATGAAAATCATCGCGGATTCGTTTGAAATCTTCAGCGTTAATTTTACCAGTGAGTGTCAGATGCGTGATGTTGTTTGCTTCTTCTTCGGTCATTTGTGTAATAAGTGTACCAGCCTTGGCCACATAGTACTGTTTGCTAACTCGCTGTGCCATTATCTGTAAAGAGCTGGCAAAAAGCATTACTCCGATAAATAGATGTTTCAATTTCATACAATAAAAATTATTTTGTCAGTCAAATATACGGATAATAAACAAAGTGTTATTGGCTGTTTTTCCTTTTTTATAGTTATTTTTGTCATATCATTATCAAATTTCTACCTAAACCGCCATACAATGAACGAAAAAAAGAATGACACCCCCATTTTTTTTAGCTTATTGCTCTATCTTACACTCTTTATGGTGTTGTGCGGATTGCTCACTTGCTTGGTTTCATTGTTTTTTTCTCAACATTCTGAAATCACAATTTTCCAGACTATAACCTTTCATTTTGTTGCACTTATTTCTGTTGTTGCAACTTCGATTGTGGTTTTAAAATGGGTTGATAAGCAGCCTTTTTCCATTTTGGGTTTGTCGATGAAAGGGAGAGGAAAAGATGTTTTGTATGGGTTTCTATCGGCCGTTGTTCTCTATGCTATCGGATTTGGTGTTTCGTGGGCTATGGGTGTTGTTCATGTCGAGAGATGCAGTATATCGTGGCGTGGATTGGTGTTTGGTTTTTTGTTTTTCGTCATTGTTTCGCTTACCGAAGAGATAATGTGTCGTGGCTATGTTTTGGGCAGACTTCTTCGGGCGGGAGTGAATAAATTTATGGCTTTGTTTATCTCCTCTGTCTTGTTTGCTGTGTTTCATATTTTCAATCCCAATATGGCTTTTTTGCCTATGCTCAATATGGTCATTGCTGGAGGAATGTTGGGTGTTTCGTATCTTTATACTCGCAACCTGTGGTTTCCTATTTCACTTCATCTATTTTGGAACTGGATTCAAGGGCCATTGTTGGGTTACGAAGTGAGCGGTACATCTTTATTCCCATCATTTCTTCAACTTTCGTTGCCCGAAATTAATCTTTGGAATGGAGGTTTTTTTGGTTTTGAAGGTTCCATCATTTGCACCTTTTTAATGCTCGTGTTTATTGGTGTGGTCATTATCTATTTCGAAAAAGCGAATAAACAAAAAAAAACGGTGTGCTAAATCTATGAATAAAGATTTTAGCACACCGCCTATGATTGCTACCTTTAGGTAAGGTTAGTTTTGCGACACATCCTTCATTGAGAGCTGAATACGTTTTCGTTCCATATCTATACTCATCACTTTTACCATCACGTGTTGGTGGATAGAAACCACTTCGTTGGGGTCGGAGATATAGCGATTTGCCATTTGTGATAGATGTACCAATCCATTTTCTTTAATGCCTATGTCTACAAATGCCCCAAAATTGGTAATGTTTCCCACGATGCCTGGCAGCACCATTCCTTCACAAAGATCGTTGATGGTGCGCACATTCTTATCAAATTCAAACTGTCTGATTGTTTGACGTGGGTCGCGTCCAGGCTTATCAAGCTCTTGCATAATGTCTTGTAGCGTTGGAAGTCCTACCTTATCGCTAATGTAATTGTTGATATTAATCTTTGAACGCAACTCTTTACTGGCAATAAGTTCGGGTAGTGTACAACCCAAATCCTTTGCCATTTGCTCTACAATGCAATAACTTTCGGGATGCACTGCACTATTATCCAAAGGGTTTTTTGCTTGTGGAATGCGAAGAAATCCAGCACATTGTTCAAAAGCTTTAGCTCCCATACGAGGCACTTTCATCAACTGTTTTCTACTATTGAACGCACCATTTTCGGCACGGAAAGTTACAATGTTTTGTGCCAATTGTGGCCCCAAGCCAGAGATGTAAGTAAGTAAATGGCTGCTTGCAGTGTTTAGATTCACACCTACCAAGTTCACGCAGTTTTCCACCGTTTGGTCTAACGATTTCTTTAATTTAGGCTGATCCACATCGTGTTGATACTGTCCCACGCCAATCGATTTTGCATCAATCTTCACCAGTTCGGCAAGTGGATCCATTAAACGTCGGCCGATAGACACGGCACCTCGCACCGTGACATCGTATTCAGGAAACTCATCGCGTGCGATTTTTGAAGCAGAATAGATTGATGCACCCTGTTCGCTCACTACAAAAACCTGCACTTCACGATCGAACGATTGAGTAGTAACAAAGTGTTCAGTCTCACGGCTTGCCGTACCGTTACCAATAGCAATTGCCTCTATCTCATAAGCTTCCACCATCTTGCGTAGTTTGGCAGCAGCTTCTTTTACTTTGTCTACTGGTGGATGCGGATAAATGTTTTCGTTGTGAAGCAAGTTACCTTGTGCATCAAGACAAACTACCTTGCACCCCGTACGAAATCCGGGGTCGATGGCTAATACCCTTTTTTGCCCTAAAGGTGAAGCCAATAACAGTTGGCGCAGGTTTTCGGCAAAAACTCTGATAGCTTCTTCATCAGCCTTCTCTTTGGTCATAGCAGAAAACTCCGTCTCGATAGAGGGCTTCAACAAACGTTTGTAGGCATCTTCTACTGCCAAGGTCACCTGTTTGCCGCACTCATTATTGCTGCGCACAAAAAAACGTTCAATTCTTTCTATGCACTCTTCGTCGTTGGGGCTGATAGAAACCTTTAGCAATCCTTCAGTTTCTCCACGTCGGATAGCCAACAAACGATGTGATGTACAGCGTTTCAATGGTTCCGAAAAATCGAAATAATCACGATATTTCGCAGCTTCTTCCTCTTTTCCTTTCACTACCTTAGCCGAAATCACTGCTTGACGACCAAACTGACTGCGGATTGCATTTCTGGTACGTTCATCCTCATTCACCTGTTCCGCAATAATATCGCGTGCTCCTTTTAGAGCATCTTCTTCATCTTTTACATCGCCTTTAACAAAAGCGGCAACCTTAGCATCCAAATTATTTTCGCGCTGCAACATAATAGTCATAGCCAATGGCTCAAGTCCTTTCTGGCGAGCCATTTCAGCGCGAGTTTTTCTTTTGGGTTTATAGGGCAGGTAAATATCTTCTATTTCAGTCAAATCCCACGATTGTTCGATACGTTGTTTCAATTCTACCGTTAGTTTTCCTTGTTCATCGATGGTATTGAGCACAGTCTCTTTTCGTTTCGAAATATCACAAAGCTTATCATATTGATTTTTGATTTGCTCTATTTGCACTTCATCCAGCCCTCCCGTAGCCTCTTTGCGGTATCTGCTGATAAAAGGAATAGTTGCACCATCATTGAGAAGTTTCAATGTGTTTTCAATCTGCGACAATTTAAGATTTTGTGTCGTAGAAATCATTTTATAAAATAAATCCATAAATAGAAAATAAGTGTTTTGCCACAAATGTACATATTAATATTGTAGGATAGTTCATTTATTAATATATTTGCAACTGCTTAATAGGTAAGTATTTTAATAAAAACACGTATGAAATTAGCTATAAAGTCTTTCAGAATTATCCTATTCTTTATGCTTTTGCCGTTTGGAGGCATTTTATGGGCTGAAGATTCTCATAATCCCATTCTTATTATCTCTTCTTACAATCCAGTAGATAGACAAACAACAGGTACAATATCAGCTTTTATTGACAAATACCGTGAGTTGGGGGGTAAAAGCAATATTGTTATTGAAAATATGAACTGCAAAGGTTTCTCCGAAGTTCACACTTGGCAGTCGAGTATGCTTCATATTTTAAATAAATATACAGAAAATGAGAAACCCGGACTTGTGATTTTACTTGGGCAAGAAGCCTGTGTTTCATACATCTCTATCGAAGATTCCAAAGTAAATGATATACCAGTGATGTGTAGTTTAGTAAGTCGCAACACGGCATTGCTTCCAGACAGTACGTTAAGCGTTCTTGATTGGGACCCTAAATCAGTAGATTTTATTCAAGATAGTTTGGGACACGGGTTTGTGAAATCGGCATTCTTATATGAATATGATATACCTGGGAATATTGAATTGATTCGTAGGTTTTATCCTGATATGCAGCGTATTGCTTTTATTTCGGATAATACTTATGGCGGAGTTACAATGCAATCTTTGATACGCAAAGAAATGGGAAAGTACCCTGAACTCGATTTGATATTGCTGGATGGAAGAACGAACTCCATATATACAATTGTCGATAAACTTAAACTTTTACCCGAGCATACTGTTGTTCTTTTAGGAACTTGGCGTATCGATAAAAACGAAGGGTACTTTATGCGTAATGCAACTTATGCAATGATGGAGGCCAATCCTAAATTACCTGCATTTACGCCTACCTCATTGGCTTTAGGACATTGGTCTATGGGGGGGGTAACTCCTGCCTACCGCCAGTTGGGAGATGATATGGCAGTAGAAGCTATACGCATAATGAAAGAAGGTAAAGATGCAGCTGTCAATATCGAAGTGCTTCCTAATAGAAAGGTGATTGATTATAAAAAAATAGTCGAGCTGGGATTGGATACTGATTCACTGTCAGAAGATGTTGTATTGCTCAATCGTCCAATAACGTTTTATGAACAATACAAATATCCTATTTGGATAGTATTAAGCATTTTCATTACGCTTAGTGTTGGATTGTTAGTATCGCTTTATTTCTATATTCGCACCAAGCGTTTGAAAAATCAGTTAGAAATATCGGAGGTCAGTTTGCGTGAAGCGAAAAATATAGCCGAAGAGACGAGCCGATTGAAAAGTGCATTTCTAGCCAATATGAGCCACGAAATCCGTACGCCACTCAATGCGATTGTTGGGTTTACAGATGTAATGGCCGTTGAAGATATTTCGAAGCAAGAAATGCAAGAGTGCAACGAAATAATAAAGAATAATGCAGATCTACTTTTGAGGCTTATAAATGATATTCTTGATTTATCGCGATTAGAATCGGGAAGAGTAAAGTTAGAGTATGCAGAGTGTGATGTTGTAAAGCTTTGCCAACAAACATTGGCTTCGGTAGAGTTCTCACGTCGTACAAATAATACGTTTGTGTTTGATTGTGATTACGACAAGTATATACTTAATATCGACGAACAGCGTATGCAACAAGTGATAATCAATCTTTTATCCAATGCCTCAAAATTTACGCAAGATGGCATTATTACACTTGGCTTTTGTGTTGATAAAGAAAAAAAATGTGCTGTTTTTTCAATTACAGATACAGGTTGTGGCATTCCACCTGAGAAACAAAAAACAGTATTTGACCGATTTGAAAAGCTCAATGAATATGCGCAAGGAACTGGTCTTGGACTTGCTATTTGCCAATTGATAACAGAAAAATGGGGAGGTAATATTTGGGTTGATCCAAATTATAGCAATGGTGCTCGTTTTGTATTTACGCATCCTCTCAAAATAAAAAATAAGAAATGATGAATAAATTTATTATGCTTCTTTGTCTTTCTATTGCTTCTTTAAACCTATGCGGCCAAGAGAAAACTGTGAAATTGAAAATCTTAGAAACAAGTGATATTCACGGTAACTTTTTTCCTTATTGTTTTATTACAAGTCAAGAGCTTGAAGGGGGATTGTCCCGCGTTAGTTCATTGATAAAAAAAGAACGTAAGACGTATGGTGACAACATCATTTTGCTCGATAATGGTGATATTCTTCAAGGACAGCCTACTGCATATTATTACAATTATATCGATTCAACCTCCAATCACCTATGCGCCGATGTGATGAATTACATAGGCTATACCGTAGGGAATATGGGCAATCACGATGTAGAAGCAAGTAGGCCTGTTTTTGAACGTTGGATAGAAAACTGTAACTTCCCGATTCTTGGAGCCAATATTATTGATACGCTAACCAATGAACCTTATCTGCCTCCTTATCAAATTGTAGAGCGTGATGGCGTGAAGGTGGCCATATTGGGTATGGTAACACCTGCTATTCCAGCTTGGCTTCCCGAAAACCTGTGGAGTGGTCTTCGTTTTGATGATATGGAAGAGACGGCTCACAAGTGGGTAAAGCATTTGCAGGAAGTAGAAAAAATAGATGTACTTATTGGCTTGTTTCATTCGGGACAAGATGCTTTAAGAATCTCGGATATGTACAATGAGAATGCTGCTTTAAATGTCGCTATCAATGTTCCAGGATTTGATGTGGTGATGATGGGACACGATCATCGGCAAGAGTGCAAAAAGATAATGAATGTAGCGGGTGATTCTGTTTGGGTTATCAATCCTGCCAACGATGGCAATGTGATTGGTGATATTACCGTGACAGCTGTTTTGAAAGATGGAAAAGTGATTGATAAGAATATCGAAGGAGTGCTTACCGACGTAAATGCTTATCCGATAGACGAAGATTATATGAAGCAATTTGAGTCTCAATATAACGATGTGAATCAATTTGTCTCAAAAAAACTTGGTACTCTAACCGAGGATATTTCTACACGTTCTGCTTTTTTCGGCCCTTCGGGGTTTGTCGATTTGATTCATCAGCTTCAATTAGATATATCGGGGGCTGAAATATCTTTAGCTGCACCTCTTTCGTTTGATGCTACGGTAAACAAGGGAGATATTTTTGTGAGTGATATGTTCAACTTCTATAAATACGAAAATCTACTGTACATTATGTTGCTTTCGGGTAAAGAGGTGAAAAACTTTCTTGAAGAGTCTTATTATAACTGGACTAATCAAATGAAGTCATCGCAAGACCATCTGCTTTGGTTTAATGACGATGCAGACGGATATGGAAACAGAGAGCGATATAAATTAAAGAATATCAGTTTTAATTTTGACTCAGCAGCGGGTATTATCTATACAGTTGATGTGACAAAACCCAAAGGAGAAAAAATCAATATCATTAGTATGGCGGATGGATCTTCTTTTTCTCCTGATAAAATGTATAAGGTGGCTTTAAACTCTTATCGCGGAAATGGAGGAGGTGAGTTGCTTACCAAAGGTGCAGGTATTGCGCAAGAAGAGCTAAAAAACCGCATCGTCTATTCTTCGGATAAAGATTTGCGATATTATATGATTCAATATATTGAGAAAAGAGATACAGTGGTGCCACAAGTGTTGAATCAATGGAAATTTATTCCCGAAGATTGGGTAAAGTCTGCTACGGATAGAGATTATAAAAAACTTTTTGGCAATTGAGGCTGTATTTATAAATCACTCACTTATTATACACGATATGGCAGAATCTATAACTACTGTTGTAGGAACAAAAGAAGAACAATACCGAAATTTATTGCCTCAATTGCGTTCGCTTATTGAAGGTGAAACTGACTTGATAGCCAATTTGGCCAATATAACTGCTGCATTAAAAAGTACATTCCATTTTTTTTGGATAGGGTTTTATTTGGTGAAAGATGATGAATTGGTGCTCGGTCCATTTCAAGGAACCATAGCTTGTACTCGTATAAAAAAAGGAAAAGGAGTATGTGGTGCAGCGTGGCAAAAAAGAAGTACGCTTGTTGTTCCCGATGTAGATGCTTTTCCCGGTCACATTGCTTGTAGCTCTTTATCGCGCTCCGAAATTGTTGTACCACTGATGCGAAATGGGGAGGTATGGGGTGTATTGGACGTGGATAGTGATAAGCTCGATGATTTTGATAATACCGACTCGATGTTTTTGGAGCAGATATGTACCTACTTATAGGTATTTTGTTAAATTTAAGCTTCTTGTATTAATTATTACATTGATTTATGGCTATCTTTGCACTCGAAAGTTAAGCATAGAAAATAGGCTAAATGAGACGAGTTAAGGTAATCATATCCCTCCTTCTTTTATCGCTGTTCACAGCATATCAGGTAAGCATCACGATGTTTACTCACGTTCATTATGTGAATGGTGTGTTGGTGGTTCATTCTCATCCTTTTTCCAACGAACATACGCACTCGCAAACCGAACTGGTGGTTATCGATCGCTTGTCGGATTATCATACGATAGAACCTCTGTCGGTAACGTATGTGCCTACTTTTGAATTACTTTATCGCTCTCTTGATGTAGAGACAATCGCTTCAGATACGTTTTGCGGTGACGTGCGTGTGCCTTCTTTGCGCGCTCCGCCTCTTTTCTTTGCTGTTTCGTAACAGCTTTCTCGCATTATTTCTTACTTATTTCCGAGAATTCGATGTTCTTTTTAGAGCATTGCGAATCTCTTTATTCTTACTCATAAATCTATAAATAACATTTATCAGAATGAAACAGGTATTCACTCTGCTTATACTTCTGTGTATAAGCATAAGCCTATCTGCCGCAAATCCAATAAAAGAGGGCAGTATGATATCGGGACACGTCATTGTAAAAGGTAGCGAAGAAGACATTCCTTATGCAACTGTACGCATTGTCTCTTTTGATGGGGGAGATGTTCCTCAAACTGTGCGCACCACTGGTGCTGTGACCAATGACAAGGGACAATTTGAATTTCGTCATTTACCAACGGGTAAATACACGCTTAGTGTTCAGGCAATGGGTTATCGCACGCAAGAAAAAAACATTGATGTGAGCAACGATTTTACTGCCGTAGTTCACTTTAAAATGGAAGAAGAATCTTTTATGACCGATGAAGTGGTGGTGTCTGCCAATCGCAATGAAGTGAGTCGCCGCGAAGCTCCAGTAGTAGTCAGCGTAATGAGTTCGAAGCTTTTTGATGCAATCAACTCTACCGATTTGGCCAAGAGTCTTAATTATCAATCGGGGCTTCGTGTAGAAAACAATTGCCAGAACTGTGGTTTTCCACAAGTGCGTATCAATGGTTTGGATGGTCCTTATTCGCAGATTCTTATCAACAGTCGCCCGGTGATTAGCTCTTTGGCAGGAGTGTATGGATTGGAACAGATTCCTGTGAATATGATTGAGCGTGTAGAAGTGGTGCGTGGTGGCGGATCGGCTTTATTTGGTGCCAATGCGGTGGGCGGAACCATCAATATCATCACCAAAGATCCCATCGACAATACTTTTCAAGTTGCAAGTACTTTGTCTAATATGAACGGTAAATCGTGGGAGCAGTTTCTTGCAGGAAACGTTTCGTTGGTGTCTAAAGACAATAGTTACGGGATAGCTCTATACGAAACATATCGCAATCGCAACCCTTACGATGCCGATGGAGATGGTTTTTCGGAATTGGGAAAACTCAATATGAACACGTTTGGATTTCGCGCCTATTATCGTCCTAAATACAACAGTCGCTTCAATATCGAATATCACACCACCAACGAGTATCGTCGTGGTGGAAATATGTTTAGCTACGAGCCTCACGAGGCTGATATTGCCGAACAAACCAGACACATTATTAACAGTGGTGGTGCAAGCTATGATCACTATTGGAATGATGCCAAACATAAGATGTCGGTTTACGGGTCGGTTCAGCACGTGGATCGCAGAAGCTACTACGGTGCACAGCAAGATATGGATGCTTACGGAAAAACAGACGATTTGACGTGGGTTGCTGGGGGTACTTATACAGGTATGATGGATAAATGCTTGTTTGCTCCTGCCACGTTTATGGGCGGATTTGAATATCAGAACAATTCGATGCACGATGTGATGTTGGGATATGATCGAGATATGAAGCAAGATGTGCGCATTGCAGGGGCGTTTGTTCAAAACGAATGGCGTATGCGCCAGCTCACAATGTTGGTAGGTTTGCGTATGGATAAGCACAACTTGATTGATAAGCTCATTTTCAGTCCACGTGTCAATTTTCTTTATAAGCCGATGGACAAACTGCAAGTGCGTGCTACTTACTCTACTGGATTTCGTGCGCCACAAGCTTATGATGAAGATTTGCACGTGACCGCTGTTGGTGGCGAAGGCGTACAGATTCGTCTTGCCGATGATTTGCGTGAAGAACGTTCCAACAGTTTTAGCGGTTCGGTAGATTGGAGTTTTAATGTAGGACACTGGCAAGCCAACTTATTGGTTGAAGGCTTTTTTACAGATTTGCGCCACGTGTTCACTCTCACAGATATTGGCGAAGATGCAAATGGACACATCATTCGTGAACGTCGTAATGGGCACGGTGCTCGTGTGTATGGTGCCAATATAGACGCACGATTGTCACACGGTCGCGATGCTCAGTTTCAATTGGGTTTTACTGCACAGCGCAGCCGCTACACACGCGATGTGGTTTGGCGTGAAGAACTCGAAGATGGAAGCCCCGAGTTGACTACTAAAAATATGCTTCGTACGCCCGATTATTATGGTTACTTCACCTTTACATCGGCTCCTACCAAGCATTTCGATTTCTCTTTATCGGGCACATACACAGGCAAGATGTATGTGCCACATATGGCAGGTTATATCGAAGAGGATAGAATGGAGCGCACTCCCGATTTCTTTGATTTGAATCTGAAACTAAACTATACATTTATATTAAACGATCACATTAAGCTTCAGCTCAATACGGGTGTACACAATATCTTCAATAGCTTCCAAAAAGATTTGGATAAAGGTATGTTTCGTGATGCGGGCTATTTTTATGGCCCCACACAGCCACGCACCTATTTTATTGGCTTCCGCATTTCGGGCTGATAAATGTACATATTCTGCGTGACAACTATTCATACATTATAAGTTGAATATGAACATTTGAGAAATGAACTGTTGACAGTTTGTGATAATATAAAAACTCCTCATCCAGTCGCATAATGGCGTAAGGATGAGGAGTTTCTTTGTTATAGGTGTAAAACTGTGCGTCTAATTTTTCACAAACTTAGCACGATAAACTTGAGAATTGGAGCGTAGTAGTACAAAATAAGTACCTGTTGCAAATCCACCTATTGGCAGATTGAACTGAGTGCCTTTTCCTACCAACACTTCTTTCTTTATCAGTTGCCCTGTTGTGTTATAAATCTCTATCAGATTCACCTCTTTGGGCGCATTCACATACAAAATATCTTCAGCTGGTTGTGGATATAGAATCACTTTTTCGGCATCTGTATATTCGGCATTCTCAATGCCTGTTCCACTTTTCACGGTGAAACTAACGGGGTAATTGGCTTGTTGGTTATTTACAAATAAAGCCACTAAATAGCTTCCCGCACTTAAATTTGGATTGAATGTCATACTAAAATTATAATCATCGCCCACGGTGAAAAATACATATTGCGAATGACTTGCAACAGTTGTCATACTCGAATTGGCCACAACTGCTTCTACCTGACCATCGTATACGGGTGCGTCTCCAGTAGCTTCAAAAACTCCGGCCAGACTTAGATCGCTGTACTCTTCTATTTCGGTAGATGCCACATCAAAGCTCTTGATGCTCAATGTGCTGGTGCCCGAGTAAGAGTTGATTGTTACGTCTATCTCGTCGCTAAGTCTTACATAGCTTCCATTCCATTGTGCCACAGCGCATATCTGATAGCTTCCAGCGGTGATGTCGCTGCTTATGGTAGTTGCCACGTCTACGGTGGTAGCGGCTTGTCCAGCAGTCATAAATATGCTATTGGTAGAAAGTAACGAAACAATATCATCTCCCGAAACTAAAGCGATAGAAACATTGCCATAATAATCGTGCGATGTATTGGTGTTTTGATAAGTCAGTTTAAAGTTGCCTGTCAGACTGCTATATAAATCGTGAACCACCTCTACCGAAGCAGTTACATCAATGCTGTTTCCCCAGTAAGATGTAAAGGTGGCTTGTCCATCGGCCACGGTGCAATAATACTTATTAGTGGCTCCCATCACGCCTCGCACTTCATTCCAAGTGTCGTTGAGCGATGGGTTGCGTGTAGCAGCATAGAAAAGATAAGTGCCGTCGGCTGTTGTGGTAGGTATTGTTACATTGCTCCATCCAGCACTTTCATAGCCCGTTTGTGAAGCGATGCTACTCCAACTTTTTATACCGCTAATCACGGTTTGAGCACCGTTATTTTCTAAAATCAAAGCACATTCTCCAGTGAAAGGTGTGCTCATATTCATAATATTATTCGCAGTAGCGGTAAATGGCTTCCCTGTTTGCATCGTAGATGATGACAACGTGATTGACGAGCAATAAAAATATGAAGTATAAACAGAACTGTCAGAAGGCTTTTGAATACCAATGGTCATCCCTTGGCTTGTGGTGAACCCACCACCCAAATTTGTTCCACCACCAATTCCTGGTGAAGATGGGTCTAACTGCGAAATAAGGAAATAGCCATCGTCAGAGCCAGCCCATCCCCAGTTTACGTGAACCATATCATTGGCATCATATCCATCAAATACAAATTCGTGTCCACCTTCGGAAGATATTCCACTGTATGAAATAGGGCGGCCTGCACTCAATTCCGTTTTTATCATATCCATCCATTCGTCGTACACAAAATAGCTTCTTTGCACAAAAGCAACGTTCGAGTCGTATTTAAAATAGGTAGACAAAGCGGTAGATACCTTAAAAGCATCCGCTCCCGATTCGCTTGTTGTATAATCCATATTGACCGAAACCCCTGCTGCATACATCAATGTGGCCACAGCGTCGGCTTGTGTGGTGGTATATTCTCCCGTCACATATTGGTCGAGCATATTATCCCAATCGAAAGTTGTGGTGCCATAATCGAAACTGCACGAATAACTTTCGGTGGATGTAGTATATGAATGACTACCCGAACCTTGGGTGGGATAAGCGTGGTATTTCAAAATCTGAGCCATAGCAGTAGCTACACATCCTGTCACCGAACTATCAGGACACTTGTCGTTGTAGGGTGTACTCTGGTTGTACATTATCGATCCAAGCAATGGTGATACGCTGGTAGGGAATGTGGTGCGAGTAGCAGGCGCAGCAAAAGTTTTGGGCTGTTCCGTCATTGCATCAAGCGCATTCATCTCTTCTACGTACATTGCCAAGAAACTACGAATGTTTGCTGGCAGATTTTCTGTAACAAATCCACCTTTATCCGAATAAGCTAAGATTGGTTTCATTCTATCGTCACCCGAAATAAAAACAAAACCACTGTTGCCATTATTATAAATATAAAATGCAGGTGAACAGGTGGAGGTAGCCCTTGTTAGGGTGGAGGGAATTAAATCGGTAGAAACTGCCACTAATTGTGGAGATACCGATGCACGTGTAAGAGCCGATTGGCTCTTAAAAAACTCACTTGCCAAACCGAATGCCTCGCTTTGAGTTCGCTCTTTAGCGAAAAAAGAAAGTGGCAGAGCAAGCAGGAAAATAATAAGTAGATTTTTTCTCATAACTAAATATTTATAAATAGGTTATCTAAACAAGTTTAAATCGTGATAGTAACAGATAATATTTAGCTTTTGTTTTAATTTTAAAGATTCTATATATCTGTTAATTTACTATTTTTGTACAATTGTTGACACGGCTTATTAATACTATGAAAATATTGCTTATAGGCGATTGTAGTGGTTTGCACTCTACACTCGCACAAGGTTTACGCACATTGGGACATCAGGTGTGTGTGGCTTCCGATGGAGGTGGATGGAAAAACTATCCACGCGACATATCATTGACTCGCGAAGGTGAATCGAAGTGGGGTGGACTATTCTGTATGATGAAAGTGGCAATGAATCTTCCGCGAATGCGTGGCTTTGATGTTGTTCAAATTATCCATTGTCCATTTCTCCGCATTCGCTCAGAACGTACGCTTCCTTTCTTTCGTTATTTGCGCAAACACAACAAAAAAGTGTTTATGGGCGCATTTGGCACCGATCATTTTTATGTGAAAGCTTGTTTGGAGACAGATGTTTATCGTTATTCAGACTTTAAAGTGGGAGAGCGTTTATTGGATTTTCCTTACAATGCGGAAGATGTGGAAGAGTGTATGCACGGTGGCACAGTGCAGGCCAATCAAGAAATTGCCGAAAACTGCGATGGTATCATCGCTTGTTTATGGGAATATTATGTGGCCTATCAACCTCATTTTCCCGAGAAAACTACCTTCATTCCACTACCATTGCAGATGGATACAATAGAAGATAGCTACATACGAACTCCGCAAGATAGAGTAAACTTCTTTGTAGGTGTGCAAAGTGATCGGGCACAAGTGAAGGGAATTGATGTGATGCTACCCGTATTGAAACAGTTGCAACGTGATTATCCTCATCTGGTGAACGTGACTGTTGTGTCCGACTTACCTTATAATGAATATCAGCAACGGATGAATGAATCGGATGTGTTGGTAGATCAGCTCTATTCATACACACCTGCGATGAATGCCCTGTTGGGTATGGCAAAAGGAATGGTGGTGATTAGTGGCGGTGAACCCGAAAATTATGAAATATTGAATGAAGCAGAATTGCGTCCCATCGTAAATGTACTTCCATCGACCGAGGACATTTATCGGCAAATGAAATCATTGATTTTGTACAAAGAACGTATTCCTAAATTGTCAGCTCAAAGCATCGAATATGTAAAACGCCATCATCACTATGCGAAAGTGGCACAACAGTATCTCGACTTTTGGGCATCGCGCTAATCACATTCCCGTAGTAGCTTTGAATACAGGGGTTGTTTTTTGTGTCGTCGTTTCAAATCCAAACCAGAAGCCTGTATCTGCATCGTCGGCGGTAGGAAGAAAACACAGCCTGAGCGACTGGTTGTATTCGCCCATTATCACCTTCCAATTTTCGGGAGGTGTTTGTCGCTTTGTTCGTACACGCTTAGTTGGTGCTTTTTTGAGCGACATACCAGCCTCAATCCAAGCAATCGTGACTTTTGTGAGGTGTGAGGGATAGTGTGTTTTGCAGAACTCATACAATACCAACCCTCGACGCTCCAAACTCAACGGTTGGTCAATCAAATCTTTTGCTATTAGATAATCTAAAAATTGATTTAAAAACACCTCGTACGAGATTATCAATTGTCGGGTTATATCTTGCCAAGCTTGTACATTGTAGAATCTATCCAACAATCGTGATAACTGACGTGCAGTTTGCAGTTCATCGGGAGTTATTTCTTGAGTAGCAAGTACTTCGTAGGGAGGATAAGGAGAATAAACAATACCCAGTTCTTGAGCACGAAGCTGCATATCGGTACCGGGGAGTAGTTTTAACGATTCCAATTGGATTTCGCCTGCACCATAAGTGGCAAGTGTGCGCACATCTTCGAATATATCTGAAAGATGATATAGAGGTAGTCCTGCAATGAGATCGGCGTGTGTCTCCATATTGTCGAGCGAACTGAGATAACGTAGGCCGTCCAATGCTGCAGTCAGTTTTCCTTTTCTTTTGCTCGCATTTAGCACCTCTTCGCGTAGGCTTTGTATGCCAGCCTCTAAGTGTAGCAAACCTTTGGGTAGAGTGGGTAGTAGTTGTTTTAGCTCTTCTGTCAGTAGTGCTGGGTGCATTTCGAGATGGAAGCAAATGTGAGGTGCGAACTCTGAAAAAAGATTCAAAAGCTCTTTGGCTCTGCGTGTATCGTAGTTGAATGTTCGGTCGAGCACACGCACGTTTTTAATGCCACGGCGATGAATCTCTTTCAGGCGCATACGAATGGTTTCGATAGGCAAAGTACGAATAGGCTTCTCGCCACCACTTACACAAAAAGCGCACGTATTGAAGCATCCACGTGTTGTTTCCAATTGTACAAATGGTTTGTCCCAATTAAAGAACGGACTTTTTTCGGGAGGTGCCAGATTAGCAAAGTTCATCACACGTGCCAGTCCATTGTCGTTGTATGTTTCATCTTTGTCTATGTAGCAAAGTCCGTTGATGCTTTTCCAACTTGCTGGTTGATGAATGTGGCTCAGCCATTGTGGCACTGACTCTTCGCCCTCGCCACGAAACACAACGTCGACAAAGCGGTTGTAGCGTAGAAATGGTTCATTTGCTCCTAAAAACTCTGGTCCTCCCAAGGCGATGATGCAATGTGGCAATAGGGCTTTTACACGAGCAAGAATATGAAGGAGGGTTTCGTGCGTGAAAAGCCAATTGGTAGCTGCTATCAAGTGGGGGCGACGACGGTGGATGTCGCTCACAATCAATCCTGTATTTTCGTTGATGGTGGCCGAAAGCATTTCCCATTCAAAATTGGTATTACCCATCATTTGAGCGTGGATAGCAGGAAGTGCCAACGAAGAATGTGCATAAGAACTGTTTAGGTCGAGCCAAAGAATTTTCATTGTGATTCGTATAAATGGATAAGAAAAAACGCTAACTACTTATTGAAAAAGTAATTAGCGTTCTTTTTTTGTACACCCTCAGAGATTCGAACTCTGGACCCACTGATTAAGAGTCAGTTGCTCTACCAACTGAGCTAAGAGTGCATTATTGCTCGATTGCGGATGCAAAAGTAGAGGATAATTTTTATTCCTCCAAACAATTTTAAAAGTTTTTTTGTAATTTCTTTCTATCGTTATTCTAAGGTGTAAACCTCCGACGGCGTATTGCGCTTTAAAGCAGTCAGTTGCACGTCTTTTCCTATCAAAACTCCTTTGTTCTTTAGCTTCCATTCCACTGTTTTGTAGGCAAGCTCTGGGTGGTTGTTGTCTTTGCTTAGGTGGCAAAGCCAGATATGTTGCAGGTGTTCTGTTATATTTTCAGCCAAAAAATCGGCTGTGTCCACATTGCTCATATGCCCTGTTTTGCTGATGATTCGTTCTTTAAGATGCTTTGGGTAAGGCCCCATTTTAAGCATCTCTTCATCGTAATTGGCTTCGATAATGAGATAGTGTGCTTTGCAAATATATTTTGCTGCTGTATTGGTGATTTCGCCTAAGTCGGTAAGGAAAGAGAAAATCCGACCATCTATTTCTATACAATAACCCACATTGTCGGTTCCATCGTGAGGCACTTCAAACGACTCTATTGTGAAGTCATTCAGCTGCATCGGTTGTTGTTTTTCCAATATACGCACGCTGGTGTTTAGCTTCTCTGTCATACAGTAGCTTTTGTTGATGCCTTCGTGTATCAACGTGGTGGTGTAGATTGGGATGTTCATCTTTTCGCCTAAATGTCCTACGGCCTTGATGTGATCGGCGTGGTCGTGGGTGATGAACACCGCTTTTATCGTGTCGAGGGCAATGCTAAATTCCTTCAGTGTTTTTTTGATGGTGCGGATTCCGATCCCCGCATCAATCAATATTCCATAAGTCTCTGTGCCAAGGTAATAGCAGTTTCCACTACTGCCACTTGCAAGGCTTATAAATTTAATTTTCATCGTTTTCTGGGTTCCTTAAAATGCAATTTGTCGCCAATTCCTATGCAAATTGGCGACAAATATACATAAAAAAGAATGAATCTTTTTATTTTATTTATCCAAGTTTATAACAGCCTGAATAGTGCCTAAAAAAGCGTTTGTGTCAACTGTTCTTAGTTTGTGTGTCAACTGTAAACATTTGATAAATCAACTATTCACAATTGGCAAGACAAGTGTTAACAGTTGGTTTGTGACGCTGCTCGCTTTTTGTCGATAGACTGAGTGACTTTGGCAAATACAAGCAAGGCTACTGCGGCTACCAGCCCGATAACTGCAAAATAATACCAAATGTAGTGAGCGTTTGTGCTGGCAGCTTCCCACTCAGCGTGCGAACTGAACAGGGCAGGGTCGGGGCAATATTTGGTGAGTAATACCCCCGCTATACCAAATCCGAAAATGGATGATAGGAATGAGTGCAGGTTGCTAAATCCCATATACATTGCCTCTTCACCCTTGGGTGCTTGAAGCGAGAAATACTCGAAATAGCGTGGCGAAATGAAGCACTCGGCCAAAGCTTGTATCACGATGCCCGCTATCAGCATCAAGGTGATGTTGCTGATACCGTGAATCAGTTCATTGTCGAATATATTTCCCCACGCCATCAGCAATGCCGACAGTGGTATCAAAAACATTCCTACGTTCATCGAGGTGATAGCCGAGCGTTTGGCCATCAGTCGTGTAATGAAGTTGACCAAGCAAACCACGACAAATGGGTTTACATTGGCAATCCAACCAGGTTTAGCACCTTCGCCTGCCATACGAATCACATACTTGGGCATTGTGGCATATAGCTGCTGCTGCACCATCCAAAAGCCTGTGATGATAAGAATTAAAATCAGCAACCGCCAATTGGTGAGGATGCGCAAAAATCCCATTGCAATAGAGCGCATATCTTTTCCTTCGCCAGCGTGGTGAGTCGATTTATAGAGCAATATCACGGCAAATAAAGCGACGAGTGTCATTATGCCTGCAAAGTAATTGATGTAGATATAAGCTTGTTCGCCAATCGTGTCTCTCAGTGGGTCGATAATCGTTTTGCCCGTAAATGCACCGATATTTACCATCATATAAAAGATAGAAAAACCTTTGGCGCGGGTAGTTTCTGTGGTTTCTTTTGCCACCGAAGCCGAAATAACCGATTTGATGAACGACCCGCCTACCATCAATACAAGCAAGATAGGAACAATGAGCCATTTGGCAGAGCTATTGGGCAATCCATTGAAGGTGGTAGTAGCGCCATAAGCCACCAGTCCGGCCGATTCGAGCAGGGTAGGTAGTATTCCTAATGCAATATAGCCTACCGACAATAATGAGAATGCAAGAATCATTGATTGGCGAAACCCAATTTTATCGGCATAAGCACCGGCAAAAACAGGGAGTAGATACAAACCACCAGAAAAAAGCCCGGAAATGATGCTGGCTTCAAAATCATTGAAACCTAAAATGTTGGACAAATAAATGGTTAAGACGATAAAAACGGCGTAAAAAGCCATTCGCTCAAACAGTTCGACAGAGTTGCTCACCCAGAAAGCTCTCGAGAACTTGTTGGTGGCACTTTTAGGGGAAGTGTTCATTGTTTATTAGATATTTTTTAATGTGTTAATAATAGCACAAAGATATGTTTTTTGAATTTATTTACTTCCCTGAATTTAAGAGCATTTATGAACCTAAGTATGCATGAAAAATGTATGGTTGTATAAATTTATTGCATATCCGTTGTTTTTTTTTCAAACCTTGCGAACAATCTGTGGTAAGTGTCTGTTATATAGTTGTGTTTTTCATAGTATTAGATATAAGATTAATTAAAGGAGATTGTACCGGCTTGTGATAAGTAAGTACGTCAAAGGCAGAAGCGTCTGTTTTGTTGATAAATGTGTTAAAGCATCGGCTAAGTGTAGTCGGTGCTTTTTTACTTCCTTTTTATTGTTTTTTTTGGTTTGTTACAAATAAAATTCGTACGTTTGTGGCATTAAATGTAGAAAAGAGTGACATTAATGGATACATCTATCGTTTTTCAATTTCTCAAAGAACTTTCTGCTAATAACAATCGCGAATGGTTCAATGAACATCGCGAATTTTACGAGAAAGCTCGGTTGGAATTCGAGAATATACTTTCTGTTGTCATTGCTCGCATCGCTCTTTTCGATGATAGTGTAAAAGATGTTCAACCCAAAGATTGCACCTATCGTATTTATCGCGACACACGTTTTTCTTCGGATAAGACACCTTATAAAAATCATTTTGGCGGCTACATCAACGCACACGGTAAAAAGTCTGATCACTGCGGATATTATCTGCATATTCAGCCTGGTGGCTCTATGTTGGCAGGCGGTAGCTTGTGTTTGCCTCCAAAAGTACTGAAAGCAGTGCGGCAATCGATTTATGACAACATCGATGAATATCGCTCTATTGTAGAAGATTCTGCATTTAAGCAGTACTTCCCAGTTGTGGGTGAGAACTTCTTGAAAACAGCTCCTAAAGGATTTCCCAAAGATTTTCAATACATAGACTATTTGAAATGTAAGGAATATGTTTGCACCTGCTTGGTGCAAGATAGCTTTTTTGCGAATCCTGATTTTTTGGAACAAACAGAAGATATTTTCCGTCAGTTTAAGCGTTTTTCCGACTTCTTGAACTATACAATAGATGATTTTGAATAAATTACATCAATAATATATTAACTTAAAACTTTACAATTATGGTAGTAGATACTTTAGACAATTTAGAAAAATATGCTTCATTGAATCCACTTTTCCCAAAGGCTATTGAGTTTTTGAGAACACACGATTTGAATGCAATGGAGATAGGAAAGACCGAATTGCAAGGTGCTGATTTGGTAGTTAATATTGCACAAACTTCTCCAAAAACAAAAGAAGAAGCTAAACTGGAAACACACAATGTATTTATTGACATTCAGATACCGTTATCGGGAGTTGAAGTGATGGGCTATACTGCTGGTAGCGATTGCGCTCCTGCCGATGCTCTTTACAACGCTGAAAAAGATATAACCTTTTTTGAAGGACTTGCAGATGCTTATATCCCTGTGAAGCCTGGAATGTTTGCAATCTTCTTTCCACAAGATGGCCACGCACCGGGCATTACACCCGATGGCGTGAAAAAAGTAATCGTGAAAGTGAAAGCTTAATCAAAAAAATCCTATATGGAAAAAACACTCAATTTAATAAAAAACGACGCTTGGCTAAAACCCTACGCTGCCGCAATTGAAGGAAGACATCAATTTGCGATAGACAAAGAAGCGGAACTGACTGATAATGGAGCACAAACCTTATCAGACTTTGCTTCGGGCTATCTTTATTTTGGTTTACATAACACAAAAGATGGATGGGTTTTTCGTGAATGGGCACCTAATGCCACTCATATATATATGGTGGGTACTTTCAACAATTGGGAAGAACAAGAAAATTATAAGTTACAACCGATTGAGGATGGTATTTGGGAAATTTCATTGCCTAAAGATGCTATACATCACACTGATTTATACAAACTTGTAATACATTGGGATGGTGGTCGAGGTGAACGAATACCAGCTTGGGCCACTCGTGTGGTGCAAGATAAAGAGACTCGAATATTTAGTGCGCAAGTGTGGAATCCAGAAAAGCCGTTTGAATTTAAAGAACAAATATTCAAACCTTCTACCACTCCTCTACTGATATACGAGTGCCACATCGGTATGGCACAACAAGAAGAAAAGGTAGGAAGCTATTCGGAGTTTCGTGAGAAGATATTGCCACGCATTGCTAAAGAGGGATACAATTGTATTCAGATTATGGCCGTGCAAGAACATCCATATTATGGAAGTTTTGGTTATCACGTTTCCAACTTTTTTGCTGCAAGTTCGCGCTTTGGCACACCCGATGAATTGAAAGAACTTATTGAAGCTGCCCACGATTTGGGAATAGCTGTGATAATGGACATCGTTCATTCGCACGCTGTAAAAAATGAAGTGGAAGGACTTGGTAATTTTGCTGGCGATCCCAACCAATATTTTTATGAAGGAGTGCGTCACGAACACCCAGCTTGGGATTCTTTGTGCTTTGATTACGGTAAAAATGAAGTGTTGCATTTCTTGCTTTCCAATTGCAAGTATTGGCTGGAAGAGTATCATTTCGATGGTTTCCGCTTTGATGGAGTCACTTCAATGCTTTATTATAGTCACGGCTTGGGCGAGGCGTTTCTCAATTATGCCGATTATTACAACGGGCACGAAGATGATAATGCCATCTGTTACTTGACGCTGGCCAATAAGGTGATTCACGAAGTCAATCCACAAGCTATCACTGTGGCAGAGGAAGTCTCAGGGATGCCTGGTCTGGCTGCTCCATTTAAAGATGGTGGCTATGGTTTCGATTATCGAATGGCTATGAATATTCCCGATTATTGGATTAAAGTGATTAAGGAAAAAATTGATGAGGATTGGAAACCATCAAGTTTGTTTTGGGAAGTTACTAATCGCCGTAAAGATGAAAAAACAATCTCTTATGTAGAAAGTCACGACCAAGCATTGGTGGGCGATAAAACCATTATTTTCCGCTTGATTGATGCTGATATGTATTGGCATATGCAAAAAGGGGATGAGAACTACGTGGTTCATCGTGGTATTGCTTTGCATAAAATGATTCGTTTGCTCACTGCTTCTACCATCAATGGTGGTTATCTCAATTTTATGGGCAACGAGTTTGGGCATCCCGAATGGATTGATTTCCCACGCGAAGGAAATGGCTGGTCATACAAATATGCTCGTCGTCAATGGGACTTGGTTGACAATAAGAAGTTGACCTATCATTACTTGGGCGATTTTGATGCAAGTATGCTCAAGACTATTAAGAGCGTGAAAGATTTTCAAGCTACCCCTGTGCAAGAAATTTGGCACAATGATGGAGACCAGATTCTTTCTTATGAACGTCAAAATCTTGTTTTTGTATTTAATTTCAGCCCAAAACACTCGTATGCAGATTATGGCTTTTTGGTAACTCCAGGAGCTTACGAGGTGGTGTTGAATACGGATAACAAGAAATTTGGTGGTAATGGATTTGCGGATGACTCGATGATACATTTTACAAACCACGATCCATTGTATGCGAAAGAGAATAAAGAATGGCTAAAACTTTATATTCCTGCTCGTTCGGCAGTGGTGCTGCGCAAAAAGAAATAATAAAGAATCAGGCAATATAAACCAATAGAAAGCAATAGGAGGAAAAAGAAATAGATTTCCTCCTATTGCTTTTTCCTCCTATTCAATCACTTTATACAGATGTTCAGTTCTATTTTGAAATATTGATCTTTTTAGTTCATCAATGGAATTAATGGAAACCTTGCCCAAGCTTTGTACTTGTTACCTTGATTACACAACACTTCTTTCCACATATTTTCGGTTTCGGTACTCAATAAGTTTTTAATTTCCTCTTTGCCAATAATCCAAGTATTATCTTCTATCTCTTGATTCAATTGTGTTTCCTCCCAACCCGAATAGCCAATAAAGAATCGTATCCTGCCTTTATAATCGCCGTTTTGCAGCATTTGTTTTTTAATGCTGTTAAAGTCTCCGTTTAAATATAGCCCTTTGGCCACCTGAAGCGAACCAGGTATGTCTGCATATGTATGCAAATAAAATAAAGTATCAACTCCAATGGGACCTCCTTTGTAAAGAGGAATATCTTCAAGGTATTTAAACTCCTTTACTACTTCGTTCACGTAGATAGGCATTTGCTTGTTCATAACCAATCCCATACTTCCATCTGCCGAATGATCGACAAGTAATATCACCGAACGGCTGAATATATCATCGCAAAGAAATGGCTCTGATATTAGAACCTTTCCTCTCGATGGCAATATGTCATTTGATTGAATCTTAAATATGTCTTTATCCATTTCGTTCATATCGATAAATATAGAAACAATTTGGATGCAAACAAATAATATCGTATTTTTTTTTCTAAAATGGTGCTGATTTTAAGATTTGCCGTGATTGTGTGCAAATACTTTCATTCTCTCTTCCAATTGCTCGTATTGATGTTCTTGTATAAATGATGTGCATGCGCGCAAACCCTGTTGATGACTGCCAGTGGTGACAAGCGAAATAGCACTTACTCCATAATACATTAGTTCTTTGGCAAGTTCTCCGCTGCTCATTCCGGGATAGCCAATGGTGAAATAGAAACCATCTGCTACGGGCTTATCTAAATCTTTATCGTAAACTAAATGAAAACCATAACGCAAGAATATTGATTTTAAGCGTTGAGCACGATCTCCATACACCTTAACCTCGTCGAGGAAGTTGTACTTACCATCGCTTGCTGCTTTGAGCATTGCTGCCAACGCAAACTGAGCCGAGTGACTGGTTCCCGACGAAAGGGCGTACAGCACACGATGTATGAAGACAGTACCAAATGTCCCTCCACCGTAACGTTCTTTAAAACCAGGATATGCACGATGGTATAGTTTATCTGATATACAGCTTACACCGATACGTTGACCAGCGTAGCTGAATGCTTTTGAACCTGAAATTAATAGAATATAATTGTCGGTATAATGGGCTATTGATGGTTGATATGGAGCTTGGAATGGATTGCTCAAATCGTGGCGAAAATCCATCGCAAAGTACGCAAGGTCTTCCAGCACGATGGTGTCGTATTTCGTGGCAAGTTCGCCAATAATGCGCAGCTCGTCTTCGTTTAAACAAATCCAGCTGGGGTTGTTGGGGTTTGAGTAGACTACAGCAGAGATGTTTCCTTTTGACAAATAGCTTTCTAATTTTTCTTTTAGCTTATCACCTCTAAAATCATATACGTCGAAAGTTTCATATTTTTGTCCCATCACTACCAACTGTTGTTTCTGTACCGGAAATCCTGGATCTATAAATAGAATGGTGTCTTTGGTAGAATCGCACTGACCACACGTGAGAAATGATGCGAATGTGCCTTGCATTGAACCAGTCACAGGTACGCATCCTTCGGGTTTTAGCTCGATGTTCATAAAAGCCTTGATGAAACGTGAGGCCTCGCTTTTGAGCTCGGGCAGCCCATTTATATCAGGATAGAGGCTCGCAATGCCATTTTGCAATGCTTCAATTTCAGCTTTTACGCCTATTGTCGAAGGGGGAAGACCTGGTACTCCCATCTCCATTTTTATAAACTCTACGCCTGAAAGCTGCTCTGCTTTAGCGGCGATAGCTTTTACTTCGCGGATTGTTGCTTTTCCGAAATCACTGATTTGAAACTCTTCTATGGTATCATCAATAAGATGTTTTTCGATAGGGGTATTTTTCATATTTTATGTTGTTATATTTAATGACTGGGCGCAAAGATAGAAGATTTAATCATAGTTTTAACCTCCATTTGTTACATTAAATCCTATTTTGCATATTATTTATAGTACAGTTATTGTATTATTGAAATATATGCCTATCTTTGCACCGCAATTAAATAATTGAGGTGCGTTAGTTCAGTTGGTTAGAATACATGCCTGTCACGCATGGTGTCACGGGTTCGAGTCCCGTACGCACCGCAATAAAAAGAGAGCTTGAATTTTCAATCTCTCTTTTTTATTATACCCCAGATCGGAAGAGCACACGTCTGAACTCCAGTCACGCGATTCCACCTCGTATGC
>CAMTPA010000006.1 GCA_947074275.1 uncultured Bacteroides sp. | reverse complement strand
AAGATAAATGCGTTCATTGCAAACAAATCTTTGATTTGAAACAATATCTTGTGAAGCGTAGTCAATGGATTATCGGTGGTGATGGTGCTTCTTACGATATCGGTTACGGTGGTCTTGACCACGTGATTGCTTCTGGTAAAGATGTAAACATCCTAGTACTTGATACTGAGATTTACTCTAACACAGGTGGACAATCATCTAAAGCAACTCCAGTAGGTGCAATCGCTAAGTTTGCTGCTGCAGGTAAGCGTGTTCGCAAAAAAGACCTTGGTTTGATGGCAACTACTTACGGTTACGTTTATGTAGCTCAAGTAGCAATGGGTGCTGACCAAGCTCAAACATTGAAAGCAATCCGCGAAGCAGAAGCTTATCCTGGACCATCATTGATCATTGCTTATTCTCCATGTATCAGCCACGGTTTGAAAGCAGGTATGGGTAAAGCTCAAGCTGAACAAACTAAAGCTGTAGAATGTGGTTACTGGCACTTGTATCGCTACAACCCAGCGTTGGAAGCTGAAGGCAAGAACCCATTCCAATTGGATAGCAAAGAACCTAACTGGGCTGAATTCCAAAACTTCTTGAAAGGTGAAGTTCGTTACGCTTCTGTAATGAAACAATATCCTGCTGAATGTGCTGAGTTGTTCCAAGCTGCCGAAGACAATGCTAAATGGCGTTACAATAGCTACAAGCGTCTTTCTTTGTGCAACTGGGGTGCTGAAATCAAAGAATAATCTATTATTCTAATTATATCGAAAGCGGGAATCCGAAAGGGTTTCCGCTTTTTTGTTGGTGTATAGTTTCATCATCCAAATGGTTAATCTATATTTGCCGCAACTATAAAAACAAAATGATAATGGAAGATAAACTACCCGACTGGGCAAGAGGTATGAATTGTGCCGTAACGGTGTGCAATGTGCAAGGTGAGATTATCTATATGAACGATAAGGCTTGCGAAACATTTGCAAAATATGGTGAGTTGATAGGAAAGAATCTATTCGATTGTCACAATAGCAAGTCGCAACAGATGATTCGGGAAATGCTTGAGAATGGTGGCAGCAATTGCTATACAATCGAAAAGATGGGAATTAAAAAAATGATCTACCAAACCGCTTGGAAAGAG
The DNA here is from genome assembly GCA_947074275.1 of uncultured Bacteroides sp. GTDB lineage: Bacteria > Bacteroidota > Bacteroidia > Bacteroidales > Bacteroidaceae > Bacteroides. The sequence continues at coordinate 53,753 of CAMTPA010000006.1, read as the reverse complement.
GGTGATGTTGTAGGCGGTTTGGTAGAAATATCAATGGTTCTGCCCGACGTGTTGCCGAACCACGTTAGAGGTTAAAACACCGTTAGCTACGTGATATTTGCAACCCTTTATCGGATAACGACATATCTACGAAGCGCGCACGTGCATTGGGCGGACACTCGGTCAATATCTTGCGAATCATTACGGCAGCTTGTGGGTCTTTGGCTACCATATAGAGATAGCCTCCCCCACCTGCGCCGGGTAGTTTATAGCCCAAGGTATAATCTTTTATCTTATCAATAATAGTCTCTACCAATGGGGGATTTGTGCCACTGTCAAGAGCTTTATTTTGTTGCCACGTCTTGCCTATCAGTCTGCCATATTCCGAAAAGTTGCCACGTTGAATTGCCTCGTTCATATCGAGTGCGTGCATCTTCATCTCGGCAAGCAGCGATAGATGTTTCTGTGAGTTAAGGAACATCGAACGCACGATTTCGCCTAATATGCCTTTTGCCACCCGGGTGATGCCCGTGTAATAGAGCAGATGACAATCACGATATTCGGCGTGCGTGAAGAGCTGCTGAGGAAGCCAGCGCACCAAAGGAGTTTGGTCGAAACCGGGTTCGGTTTGCAGCAACTTTATTCCTGAGAAAACACCGCCATACTGATCTTGCCATCCACCACCGGTAGTGAGTAGTTGTTCGAGTACCAAAGTATATCGGCAGATGTCGTTTTTATCCCACGCCAACCCACAGAAATCGTTGATAGCTCCCAGCACGGTGGATGCAAGAATAGAGCTTGTGCCCAAGCCCGAACCTGCTGGAATAGCTGCCAATAGAGTCACTTCGATACCTGCGCCAAATGATTCGAGTTGCTCACGCAATGTGCCATAACTTTCAGTAGAGAAAGCAGGTGCAAAGCCAGCAAGCGAGAGTGCCGCTTTGGGAATAGAGAATGGCGAACCTACTTTTTTATAATCCTGCAACTCTTCGTAGGTAGCAACCACTTCGCGCGCGCCCATATCGATGGAGCGAAGCACGATGTGTGGCTCATTGCATGGTTTTATATAGACCTGAAGAGGGGGTTGTCCGTTGAGTTCTACGGCTATGTTTACCACGTTTCCACCTGCGTAGATGGAGTATGGTGGGGTATCGGTCCAGCCACCTGCCAAGTCGATGCGCACTGGGCTGCGCCCCCACACTATTTGGTCGGTATATACACTGAGTTTGGGCCGACAGCCCAAAGCGCAAACCTCGCCTCGTAGTCCATCGCGCAACCACTCAAAAGCTTTCTCACTCTCGGCTTGATGTTCGTCGGCTTGTTGTAGTTGCATCACCCGTGCTCGTAGCATTCGGTTGTGCATTTGCAGCAGGTGAGGTTCTTCTGGGGCAAGAGCAGGCGGCACATCAATGTCCAATTTTACCATTTCGCACGCCGCATCTTCCAAGTCGAGCTGATAGAACACACTCTTTTCATAGTTGCGCTGTAATGCCTCCCAGTTTTCTTTGCGGAATGCCTCACGCTGTTGATATAGTCGTTCAAGGTTGGCTTGTGCCGATATTTCGTCGGCCGATAGTTTGGGCAGTTTTCTCCACAGCTCTCTACCGTGGCCAAGCTCTGGTTCTGTCGTCATCCAGCGAAGCAGCATCCCCAATTCTTCAACAGATTGGGTCACGGGGAATATTTTTGCACCTTGCAAATCGTTCTTGTTTCCTTCTACTTCATCAGCCAAAACACCTCGTTGGCTCAGCCACTGCACAAACGGAACTCCCGTGAAATGGGTGGACGCATCACTTAGCGCACCTTTAAACACATCGTCCAGCCCGTAAGGGCGAGCCACATATTCTTTTTCTCCCACAGGCACTACATCTATACAGATACCATCGGGCAGATTGATGCTCCAGTCGTTCACCGGAACCCCTGTTATTATTTGGTGCGAACCGACTTGCCAGCCGTGTCCCACGTGGCTGTTTTCAATCCAAAGATGTGCATTGTGCGAGGCAAAGCTAATTTCTGTCAGCGCATTTTGTACGAATATAGCAGGATTTGGCTTCACCTTCTTGTGCATTATCACCCGTTGGTCGCGCACCTTTTGTTGCACCTCCAGCGTAGAAGAGATTAGTTCTCGACTGGTGCCATAATGATAGAACTCACCTCCCGGCAGTGGCAGTATAGCCACCGAAAGACCATTCACATCGGCATCTTTTATAATGGGATGCTCACCAAGAGCCAATCCGTAGTCCGAATACAGGTCGTAGTATTTCACATCGCCCGTAGCTTCATCCACCGAGCGTTTCATCAAGAGTTCTACCGCCTTATCACTCAATATCCAAATGCCAATATCCATCATATAGAGATGTGTTTTCGACAAATCTTCCAACTGTTTGACCGTTGGTTTCTGAAGCATATAATCGAGCTTTTCGGGCGATTTCCTATCGGATACAAACACGCCGTGGTGAGTGGCCAACTCGGTGTTCACCCACAAGCCGTAGCACACCACATCTGCTTGAGGAATCTCTTGCAATGGTTTTTCGCTGCGAATATACACATCGCCACTGGCGATGAGGGTGTTTAGTCCTTGAGGCACGTGCTGCATTATCTTTTCGTAGAGTGGCAATTGCAACGATAACAGGTTTTGCCCCAAACGTTGTCCACGTTCCCAGCTGAACACAGGTATCGGAGTAAGTATTTTGCCCGATGGCGCATAACTGGGTAGCCTACGACTCTGCCCACCAGCGTGTAGCAAAATTCGCTTCTCTGCGCCAAGCCACCGAGCAAAGTTTTCGGACGAAGCCCACTCTTTGCGACACGCTTCGAGCAACCAAGCTGTGCCACCACCCGACCCCAACTTGGCGTTTACAGGGTCGGAAGTGCAAAACCACTCTTTGTCGTCTACGTGTTCTAACTGATGAAAGCTGCTCACTAAGTTGGGAGGGAGCGATAGAAGTTTCTTCATATTATCTGATGAATTGAATTTATCGTTTCTGTATCACAAGCCAAAGATACAAGAAAAGTCTATTCGGCTTTTATCTATCTTTAAGAAAGATTGGAAAACCAACGGATAAAATAAAGACGAAAATTGATGAACTTTGTAACAGGAAATCTCAAAACTTTCGGAATTATGAATACAGAATTAAAGAAAGCCTATTTTGCCTCTGGCTGCTTTTGGGGCACAGAATACTACTTCGGCAAAGTAGATGGAGTGAAACAAACAGCCGTGGGCTATATGGGAGGACACGTGCCCACACCTACCTACGAACAAGTATGCACCAAGCAAACCGGGCATCTCGAAACAGTAGAGGTAGAATACAATCCAGCCCAAGTGTCGTATGGTGATTTGGTGAAGTTCTTTTTTGAAACACACGATTTCACTCAGCACGACGGGCAAGGACCCGATATAGGGCCACAATACAAATCGGTTATATTCTACACATCGCCTCAAGAAAAAGAGACAGCCGAAAAACTCATTGAGCTGCTGCAACAAAAAGGCTGCGATGTGGCCACCACACTGCGTCCTGCCGAGACTTTTTGGAAAGCTGAAGATTACCATCAGCAATACTACGACCACAAAGGCACTACACCCTATTGCCACATCTACCGCAAAATATTTTAAGGCAATCAGTTCTTAACTTCCCCCCCTCTGCATCTTTCATTTTCTTCATCAGGCAATGTAGGTGCAACAACACGGGGATGTTTTACCCAGCAACACCCGGATGTTCTACACCACAACATCCGGGTGTTTTACATCACAACATCCGGGTGTTGTTACACCTAAGTAAGCGTATTTAGTCCACAAGACATTCTATTCCAAATCATTAAACACCTCTGCTACGCAGACCAAAAACAAGAGTGTGATAAAACAAAAAAGGTTGCCTACATTTGCAGACAACCTTTTGGTATATAGACAGGCTATTATTTGTTTAATTTCCATTTTGCAGTGCTTCAATCAGCTGAGTGATATTGGCGGTAAACAGTCTCACCGAAATGGCAAGCAGAATGATTCCGAAGAATTTGCGAATGATGTAAATTCCTCCTTTACCTAAAAAACGCTCCACACGCCCAGTCATACTCACCACAAAATATACCCAAACCATATTGAGCACCAAAGCAGTGATGATGTTGGCACTGGCATACTCGGCGCGTAGCGAAAGCAATGTGGTGAACGCACCTGCACCCGCCAGCAAAGGAAACACCAAAGGCACCAATGTGGCCTCCTTGATAGGGCCTTGGTTTTTGAATATCTCAATATCCAAAATCATTTCGAGCGACATCAAAAAGATGACAAACGCACCAGCTACCGCAAAAGACTCAATATCTACGTGAAAGAGCTTCAACATCATATCGCCTGCGTAGAAAAAACCAATGAGCAACGCAAACGAAATCAGAGTAGCCTTCATTGCGTTCACATCTTTTCCTTTCTCTTTCAAGTTGATAATGATAGGTATAGAACCGATGATGTCGATTACAGCAAAGAGCACGATAAATGCACTCGCCATTTGCTGAAAATTAAAGTTTGCAAACATATTTCTTATTTTAGGCACAAAGATAATGTATTTTTATACATTTTACAAGAATCGTTTTTTCAGAATATCGCCCTATTTTTAAGATTTAATAAAAAAGACAAAAACCAAGTATTAAAGCCTTTGCGACGAGTTGATTATCACTACTTTTGCAAAAAATAAAGACTAAACCGAAATTATGAATACAATGTTTGATACTTTGCTGCAACTTCCTTTATTTCAAGGACTGGGGCACGGAGATTTTACAAGTATCCTTGAAAAGACTAAGTTGCATTTTACTCGTTATAATGAAGGAGATGTAGTTATTGAGCAAGGTACTTCGTGCGACCAATTGTTCTTTTTGTTAAAAGGGGAACTTTCGATAGAGACAACTTCAAACGACGGCACTTATACTTTTATCGAAAAAATAGAAGCTCCTGCCGTTATTGAGCCACAGTCGCTATTTGGAATGAAAGTACACTATGCTTCCAATTATACAGCTCTTACAGAGGTAAATGCCATCACCATTTGCAAATCTTTTGTACTGACAGGATTGATGAATTACGATATTTTCCGATTGAACTATATGAATATCATCAGCAATCGTGCTCAAAGCTTCTATCACCGCATTTGGGAAACTGCCCCACAAGGAGTAGAAGAAAAGATTGTACATTTCATTCTGCAACACGTAGAGCGGCCACAAGGCGAAAAAACTCTGAAAGTGAAGATGGAGAGTTTGGCGGCTTGTTTAGACGACACTCGCTTAAACGTATCGAAAGCACTAAATAGTATGCAAGAAAAAGGCGTAGTGGTGCTTAAACGAAAAGAGATATACATCCCCGAAGTATCCAAATTGATTTGGGTAAGTTCTAAAGTGGATTGCGTTATTTATTAAGATTATATTTATACTGTTGCAACACACGCGCCAAATACGGCTCATCCGGTAAAATTTGTTTTATCGGATGTTTTTTTATTATCTTTGTTAGCAATAAAACATCGAATACTTTCGATAAAACACATACATACGAGTTATAATAATCAGATCTATGTACAACAACATCTTTACAAACGCTTCTTGCAATAATATCTTTTCGCACTCTTTGCTGTCATTTTATGACGAAACTAATCATCACAATGTTATCAACAAGATTTTGGACGATGTGCTGCATTTATACAATGCCGACCGCTCGTACATATTCTTGTATGATTTAGAAAAGAAAACCCAACGCTACAAGTATGAAGCTTGCATAGAAGGTGCTACACCTCAAATAGAGATTGTTGGCGAAATACCGTTGGATGAAACTCGTTTCTTAAACAACATCTTATTCAATTACAAACCGCTCATCGTGAGCGACCTTGAAGAAATGAAAGAAGTTGCAAACAGTGAGTATGAGATTCTGAAATCGCAAGATATCAAATCGCTTGTCATAACCCCCATCACACACAAAAACACGTTATTGGGCTATATGGGCATCGACATTGTGAAAGAGTATAGAAGCTGGCGCGAACAAGATGTGACATTACTCTTTCTATTATCACAAATTGTAGGAGCAAGCATTGCTCTGAATAATAAAAACAGTAAACAGGCAGGCGAACAAGGGCACAACATCATACGAGCATTAGAAACGATTTACAGTGATATACCCATCGGCATCGAACTTTATAACGCAGAAGGATGCATTATAGACATAAACAACACCGATATGAAGATATTCGGCGTGCAAGACAAATGGAAAGTAATGGGTATCTCTATTTTTGAAAATCCAGCATTGCCCGAAGAAGACAAAGAACTATTGCGAGAAGGAAAAGGATATGACATCATCTTCGATTATGATTTTGCTAAAGTAGAAGGATATTACGAAAGCGAATATCACAAAGAAACAAAATACATCAACAGCAAAGCCCACGTGGTGAGAGACGAAGATGGAGAAGTACTCTATTTCATCGTGTTCAATACCGACATCACAAGTCTTCGTGAAACTCAGCAGAAACTCATCGTGGCAAAAGAGAAAGCAGAAGAGTCGGAGAAGCTAAAAATGGCATTTCTTGCCAATATGAGTCACGAGATACGTACACCTCTTAATGCCATTGTAGGCTTCTCTGACATACTGATTCACACCGAAGACCCCAAAGAGAAAGAAGATTACAGTAACATTATATCTACCAACAGCGATTTACTACTCAATCTAATTAATGACATTCTCGACTTGTCTAAATTAGAAGCTGGAGTGTTCGATTACAAAGAGGAGCGTTTCAATCTGAATGAACTATTTGACAAGTTTGAGTTATCTTTTAAAGTTCGCATTGGGGAAGGCATTCAACTGAAATGCAATAAAACAGAAGAGAATATATTTATCATATTCGACCCACTACGCACATCGCAATTGCTCAATAATTTTTTGTCGAACGCAGTGAAATACACATCGCAAGGCGAAATTGAGTTTGGCTATGAGATAGAGAATGAAGGCGTTAAAGTATATGTGCGCGATACAGGCATTGGTATCTCCGAAGAGAACAAAAGCCGCATCTTCAGCCGATTTGAGAAAGTAGACACTTTTGCACAAGGCACAGGTTTGGGCTTGTCTATCTGCAAAGCGATGCTCGAATTTATTGATGGAGAAATAGGGTTTGAATCGGAATTGAGCAAAGGATCTTACTTTTGGGCTTGGTTTCCTTGCGGCATCGAACGATAAAATTGCACCTACCCTTTGTAGCGACTCCACAAACGATAAGAAATCTTTTTGAGGAGATAGGGTAGATTTATCATTCCATACTTCAACCGGCAACGGTTTGAAGGCATCTCTCCTAACTTTTCTATTAGATAAGCTTTTTTCATCAACATCTTGATAAGGTGTCTTTTCTCGCGTCTTGTCAGTTTCGACCTACACAGCACATCCAGCTCGAAGAAGTGGAGCAGAGTGACAAAATAGTCGACAGCAACATCGTTGTTGTAATTGGCCGAACTGTTGACAAGGTCGTATATATTTTCGAGCTGAATGGATAGCGTGTCTGAATAGTTTTTGTACACTTTATCCACGCTTATCGAACCCGGATGAATCCTGTATCTATAAACCACCACGTGCGGCAAGGTCACCATTCGGTTGGCAGTGAGTCCCAATTGGAAAGAGAATGCTTCGTCTTCGTGCAAGAAGCCTTCTTTAAACCAAAGGTCATTCTCGATAAAAAACTCTTTTCTCACAAACTTTCCCCAAGCCATCGGATACCATTTTTTCAGAAAGTAATCGTTGAGTATAGCGAAATTGTTGTTTAGCAACTCATTGGAACATAGCGGTGGATGATAAAACGAACCACCAATCAACTCATAGTTTCCAACTAAGAAATCCACATCTCCGTATTCTCTAATTTTATCAACGGATGATTGAATTGCATTGGGAGCAAGCTCGTCGTCGCTATCCAAGAAAAAGATATAATCGCCAGTGGAGGCTCTTACACCAGTATTGCGAGCAGCCGACAACCCTTTATTGATTTTATGGTTTACGACACGAAATTGTATATCGCCCTTGTACTTTGCTATAAAATCCTCGACAAGCACCATTGAATTGTCGGGTGTAGCATCATTCACAATCACACACTCTATATGAGCGTATGATTGCTGAACTACCGAATTTAAGCAATCGACAACGAATTGCTCAACTTTATAGACGGGAACAACGATACTTACAAGACTATCCATTACTTTAATGCTGCAATCTATTTGCAAAAGGTTACGTTAACCTTAAACGTAGTTTTTCACAAAATTAAAAAAACTATTATTAAATAGCAACTAACGAAACAAGAAATTATTGAGTTCTCGACTATTAATAATTAGCAAACGAACTATTAACAAGTAACACACACACTGTTAATATCTAAATAGATACTTGTTAATAGCCATAAATAGGAACTTCACAACATATATTCGACAAAAGCAATCAATTGTTGTTGGACAAACCAAAAGCAACCAACGTTATGGCATACTTACTAAATCTGCAAATTGTTTTTGAGTAAGTGAATTGAAAAGAGGAGTTGCATCAGACGCATCATTCGAAACGTTGCGAGTTGAGTTATTCATTGAGTTGGTAGTCATCATTTGAAGTGCTACTCTAAGAGGTATATCATTCTCCCTATCGCCCAGTTCTATCGCGCCATTCACCATTCTTGCGTCGCCAGTAAGCATATAGTTGGGAACAATCCCATTTTCATAATCAGACACACCCTTTGCATTGTATATTTTACAAACAATGGGATGAAGCTCATAGTCGTATTTATCATTGCTCAATGTTGACGAGCCTACATTCTTGCCTTCGGTGGTCTCGCCTATCAACACCACATCAAAATAAGGTTGCAAACAGTAAATCACCGCTTCCGAAGCAGAGGCCGTTCGCGAACTTGTGAGGACAAAAAGACGGTTTAAATTTAAGTTTTCGCTATTTTGTTGGAGATAATAGATAGAGTCTTTCGCTGCATTGTTCGTATTATAACGTGTTTCACAGAATATTTTGCCCAAAGCAGCTTTTGGAGCAAGCAGTTGAGATAGCAATTGAGAACAAGTAAGAAGACCACCACCGTTGTAGCGCAAATCGAGCACAAATTCTTCGACACCTGCTGTTTTGAACTTAGCAAACTCGCTTACCAATTGTTGGTTGTAGGTGTTGTCACCATCACCCGATGGACCTGATGTAAAGTGATTGTACACCATATAGCCCACTTTTTTCATTTGGGTAGATGAGTCTTGAAACACATCGGTCAATAGTATAGGATTATCTTCGACCACCGAAGGAGCAAGTGTCATCGTGCGCATTTGAGTAGATAAAGTATTGAATTTATCGCCCACTGTCAGCTCCACAACATCCGTGTCTGCGAAAGTGTTTGCACTGGTTATAGCTTGTTCATTTACTTTAAATATCCATTCGCCACGTTTCAATCCAGCAGCTTCGGCAGGCGAATTGGGCAACACATAAAGCACGTTGAGCATATATGCGTTGCTGTTGGTGAAATACCATTTTTGATACTCAAACCCCAAAAGCCCCTCCGCCCTACGAGTAGTGCTACTTTTCTTTTTAATTGCCGAATAATAATTGTGCCCCGATAGTTTGTCTTTCCCATCTTTCAATGAGAGCAATGATTTGAAGAAGTTTTCGGGAGTGGCACTGTGGTTTAAACTTGAAGAACTGGGAATGTCATCGTGCCAATAATACCAATGTCGCATATTGGTTTCTATCCATTTGTTGACAGACGTTTCGCTGTTATTATCACTTTTTTCGCAAGAAGAAAAAGCGAGCAATACAGCACAAAAAAGAGCTACATTTAATAAAACATTCTTCATCTTATTGAGTATTGATTGTGGAGGAGTGGCAAATATACAAAAAAGGGGAAGCTTTCGCCTCCCCTCATCTATCTATATTTAGCCGTAAGCTTAAAATAGTTTCGCTGGATATTCGCCAGCTTCCACCAAAACGTTGATTTTATCAACCACACCTTGACGGTCTTCGGCGTAAGTCACACCAAACCATTTGCTGGTAGTGTCCAACACTTTCACACGGGCTGTTCCGTCTGTGATAAGTTTATTCACCATCAATGGAATGAAATATTCCGATTTCAGGTTATCGATATTCTCTTTCAAGAACTCTTTGAAAAACTCTTCTGAATATTCAAAGTAATCGGGAGTGAATCCCCACATATTCATTGATACAGGTGTATTATCACCGATTGTTTGCATCTCACCGTTTTCGTCTTTAAACGAAACTTTGCCATTAATGCGCTCGATAGCAGTGCGCTCAACAACGGTAGTTAAGTAGTCGCCAGCATCTGTTTCGCAAATGCCACGAGCTACCGTACCGCTTTCGCTCAATGTATTGCCCACACGATAGCCCACCATACAGTAGTCATCTTTTTTTCCACTCATATCGGTCAATGCCTTGCCCAACACCTCAAAACTATGACGACCATAGAAGTCATCGGCATTAATCACGGCAAAAGGTTCTTTGATAACATCTTTACCCATCAGCACAGCGTGGTTTGTGCCCCAAGGTTTCACACGGTCGGCAGGACAAGTAAAACCGGCAGGCAAGTCGTGTATATCTTGAAAAACCAATTCTACTGGGATATGATTTTCGTATTTACTCAAAATCTTACCACGAAAATCGTTTTCAAAATCTTTGCGGATTACAAAAACGACCTTACCGAATCCTCCACGAATAGCATCGTAGATAGAGTAGTCCATAATTGTTTCTCCGTTTGGTCCTAAACCGTCGAGTTGTTTCAATCCACCATAGCGGCTACCCATTCCGGCAGCAAGTACAAATAAAGTAGGTTTCATATTTTTTGTGTATATTAAAAAGGTTAGTGATGTCATTCCATATTAAATGACAGCGCAAAGGTAGTACTTTTTTATAGGGTGCAAACACAAATTATCGTTCAATATTTAGCATATATCATCCATTTTGTAGCAAACAAATGACTTAAAACGGATAACCAATGGCAAAATTCAACACGGTTTCGCGAATGAACTTACCCTCGACGTTGTAATAGCCTTTCTTTCCAGTATCCCAAGGGTCGTGGAGCGGAATACCCCAATCGAGACGGAATACCAAGAAGTCAAGATCGTATCGTAGGCCAACACCAGTGCCCAAAGCTATTTGTTTAGGAAGCGTTTTCAACCGTAATTGTCCTTCGGGTTTATTGGGGTCATAACGCATCAACCACACATTACCTGCATCCAAAAACACTGCTCCGTGTATATCACCAATGATAGGAAAACGATACTCGATGTTGGCCTCCAAGCGAATATTACCTGTTTGGTCGAGGTAGCCATATTTGCCTGTGTGTGGTTTAGTGCCACCGGGGCCAATGCCACGCACCGTGAAAGCACGGATGCTATTAGCACCACCTATGTAAAATTGCTCGGTATAGGGAGCTACATCTTTATTTCCATACGCCCAAAGCACTCCCCCGGCCACACGCATTGCTATCTTGCTTTTTCCGCCAATACTCCACAAATAACGGTAATCGGTAGAGAACTTTAAAAATTGAGCAAAAGGTGTTCCCAAAAGTCCTTTGCCTTTCTTATCGAACGGCTGTCCAAAAGCAGCATAAAAGCACGAAACAATATTACCCGCAGAGGTCAAAGATGTTTGCCACCACACAGGATTCTTTACCTTTTTAATTGAAGAGTTATCGAACGTGTAAGTAAAATCCATCGCCGGAACAAACTGATTTTCCAAACTGATATACAGTGCTGGATTAGTTTCTGCTATCTCTTTAAACTCTTCTGTCTGTCGTTGTAGCACATTAAATGTCAATCGGAAAGGGGTAAAACTATACTTATGCTTTTTACTGGGTTGGAAATCATATGTTGCATTTCCTCCAAATGCAAGCAAGCGGTAGTATTTAGCCCTATTGAGCTGCTCTGCATAAATTTTAAATGTAGTTGTTGCAGGGAAATCATATTCTCGCTTACCAAAAGAGGGGAATAACACACGTGGGAAAGTGAGAGAAGAGGATACACCCATCTCCCAACTATTGAGTGATGAGCCACTACCTCCTTTACTTCGCCCAATATACCATTCATAAGAACCCTTTAAAACGATATTCCAACTTTCTCCACCTCCAAACACATTATTTTTAGTTAGCGAGAAGGAGGCACCAGGTCCTGCTTGATCGGTACTTTTCACAAGTGCATTCATACTAAACTCGGCATCGAGCGGTTTGCCAAGCGCTGCTTGCAACGTCACATCAAGAGTGTCGCAAGTTGCAGAAGTATCACGAGGTGCATATTGCAAATCCATAAAAGAGAAGATGCCCGCTTGTGCTACTTTCTCTTGAATACGCTGTTGTCTATATTGGCTATACAATCTTCTGTTTTGTAATTTTCTCAATGAGTCATTTTTTACAAATGCTTGGTAGTTTATCCAACGATAGAGCATATCGGGACGAACGTGCAGCTTTTTGTAATAGTGTATATTCATTCCCTTGTATTCGATGCTGTCATTAGGCACTTCGCCATAACGCCCCATTATATACACCGACACACCCCCTACATAATATTGCTTTTGGGCTATTGCTGGCAACCCAGCCACAGGCACCATACGCAAGCCTACGTGTCCACCAGGCACCTGTGTTGTGTCGGCTTGATAGATAAGATAATCAGGACGGAAATAATAATAACCTAAATTGCGGAATGTAGTGCTAAGACGCTCTCTTTCCTGATCGAGGGTAGATACATTAAACTGCTGGCCAGGTTTCACCAATGACCATCGTTTGGTGCGTTGCATTATACGCTCCATTGTTGGAGCAAATCCTTGGTAGTAGATGGTATCAATAAAATAAGGATTCTTCATGTCAATAGAGTAAGTAATACTTGCTTTGAGCGAATCCTTCGGGTCATCAATCACCTGATAATTGGCTAATCCATTGAAATAACCATAATCGTGCATCAGGTTGGTAGCAATCTTTACACGAATATCGGGATTGACAGCAGATATAAACACAGGAGGGTTGGTAGCAAACTTGTTGAAAATCCATTTACCAATTCCTTTTTTATATTTCACAAAATCATTGTACACCCACAAGCCGAAAGGCAAAGGCAACACACCAAAAAGCTTGGTGGATGGAGCCTTATTGAGTGCAGAGTTTATTTCGTCAACAGCAGTTTTCCCTGTCGGCGTTTCTACTTTTTCGGTGTAATCTACCTTATAGCCAGTATATAATATTTCTCCTTCGGGAAGATTTTTAGTGGTAGAGCAGGCCATAAGCCACAGCATCATACCCAACACTGCACCTCCACTACATATCTTTGAAAAGATGGATTTACTCATTTTCATCATCTTTCTTTTTGTCATTGTTGTCTTCGTATTCCTTTTTATCCTCTTTCTTGTCTTTCTTCTTGCGTTTAAAGATAAACAGTTCACTTAGCTTATCTAATTTTTTGCGCAATACCAGACCGACACCACCCTCAGTAACTTCACCATCGAGTATCGACTCGTAGTTTTTATCATAAAACACACGAATGTATCGAGTAGCCGACTCATCCAATCGGTATTCCAAAGAGATGTTATTGATAAACGATTCCGCACTATAAGTCACATCGGCTCCAGTAGAGACTTTTCCACCAATTACAACTTGGAAGCGGTCGTTGAAGAAGCGTTGTGAGTAGCTGAAACTGTAATCTGTTTGTTTACCACCTACGTCTGATGTATTATTTTCTACTCCCACACTCAAATTGGCATTCTTCACATTTCCCATCAAAGAGTTTATCTGACTGGAAAGTACACTATTTAAGGCCGACCCCATATTAAACCCTCCGCTCGACCCTGAGTCGGCAAGATAGATACCAGAAACAAGCATCGCCACAGCTTGTTTGCTACGTTCATCGGGACCCATAGATGCCAATTGGTTTTGTACTTCCCCATTATCGGGAGCACTAATTTCAAATGCCAACGATAGGTTATCCAAGCGGTTTTTGACAACGATTGATATGATGAAATTGACCATTTGCGATGCACCATTGTCCATTCCCACCGAAGCACGTACCTTTTCGGAAGCGGTGATATTGAGTGTTGGATCCATCGGGTTGCCTGTCCATTCCACATAGCTACCATTTGTTATTTCAAAACCTTTCAGCGGTATCACTGGCAGTGTTATTTTCAGCTGTCCACTTGTCAGCGTATAGCGTCCTGTAAGCGACATTGTGCCTTGTGGAGTGTATTTGAATGACAAGTTACCACCGCCTTGCACTTGAACCCGACTCGATTGGTCGGCACTAAGGTCTACATTGAATTGCACTGTTGGGTCGATTTGAATACCCATTACCAAGTCGAGTCCACCAAACGACACAGCAGGTTCGTTACTCTTGTCGATGGCTACCGTGTCATTGAACGATGTAAAGGTAACCAAACCACTCAAACGGTCTTGCACAGTCAGAGGTGAATCAGTCAGCACATAAGTAACATCGGTATTTCCCAGCAAAGCTACTCCACCACGCATTTGCAACTCACTCAACGGCCCTTTTATAGTAGCATCCATATCGAGATAGGCCTTTCCATACACCATACTTTGTTTGGTTCGCTTGGCATTGAGCAGTTCGTAATTGGTAGCCTTCAACTTCAAGTTGGCTATTGGTTTGGCAAAATCCCTAAAGTCGAGATAACCATTGATAGTGAATGGATTGTTGCTGGTGGTATATATCGAGAAGTTATTGAGCTGCAAACGACTATCTTTTATAACAATCGGCTGATTGCCCAATGTGAATTGAGCACCATACTGTGCTGATTTCACAGAAACAGTATCCATCACAATGCTTCCCGATATGATTGGCGCATCCATAAAGCCTCTGATATGAACATCTCCATCTATATCACCCGATAGAGTGGCCAACTCGCTTGGTAAAAACACATTGGCTATATCCGTAGGGAAGTGTGTCAAAGCTGTATTTACCACAATACTGTCTTTTTTATGTATCGTAGGATAGAGTGCTCCATCGGCATTTAACACCTCATTGCCATTGTGTCCCAAATATACACTAACAAACTGCTTCCCGTTTTCGCCCGGTAGCCACGAAGCACCAACTTTGATGTTGCCTACACTCTGTTTTTCGTAGGTTAACGAGTCGATAGTCGTTTCGGCAGAAAGCTGCAAAGTCTCTTCCGTCTGAACCAAGTGTGCTTCGAGCGAGAACAAGCCTGTGATATCGGGCATAAAAGGAATAACACTAAACACCTCTGCCAGCTGTATTCGCCGTAACTCGACATCGATGTTTTGAAGTGATACGGTGTCGGTAGGCAACGATTGGATTCTTATTCCAACTCCTTGCGCATCGTTCATATTCACATTGGCATACACCCGTTTGTTTTTATGCAGATATACCCAGTTGCTCTTGTCCACAAACTGAAACTTATGAAATGCTAAAATTGGTTCTTGCGGCAATAACGTAAACACTACACCATCACCTTGTCCGTTGCCTCCATAAAGAGGGCGTGCGTTTACACCAAACAAAACACCTGTTTGGTCTTTCGCATCTTTAAATTCGAGCATCAACTGCACATCGTTGTTGCACAATTGCGCATTCAGGTTAGTTTTAAATGCCACGTGTGGATTTTCTGGGCCATTGATAACACCGCCATTGAATGCCACACAGTTGGTATCTTGCCTTATATCAAAGTAGATGGTGTCAAGTTGCAGCGTATCGAGCTTAAAGGTATGAATAGCCAAATCACCATTGATGCCTGTGTCATCGTTGATAGTCAAATTGACAGCAATGTCTTGGTAGGACATCTTTTGGTTGTCGAGAAACCAAGCCAACACATTGTTCTTACCTGCCGACACATTTAGATAAACATTGGGTAATAACTGCCGCAATTTATCTATTTCGAGAGAGTGGTCGGAGAGTTGCGATATAAGTTCGTCAGCCATTCCTGTGCTCTGTTTTATCAAAGCATTCAGCCCTGTGTTCGATCCGAACTCCAATTTCAAATCACCCGAACTAAAGTCTACGTCGATACTATCACGATGAATTGCACCCACTAAGTGAAATGCAAAATCGTGTTTCAAAGGCTCGGTAAGAAGCCCCAGTTGATATAAGCCTACGTGTGTTGCATCTACCTCAACCTTACCTTCGGGGTAACTGCTCGCCAAGTTGTATTGTGCATCGGCTTTCATCCGCAGCAGTGTGTTGTCGCTCACAATGGTTGCATTTGCCAATCCATTCTTCACCGTTCCATCCACACTCACACCCGATATATCCAACTTTCCTATTTCAAGCTTGTTCACAGAGGCTTTCAGTTGCGCTTTCGATTTGGGCAAGGTGGGATTGAGTCCTTGTCCGAAGGCATCGAGCGATGCGGTCACACCATAGATAGAATCTTTGGGTAGGAAGTGGTTGACTTGTATATTGTTTATCCTCAAATTGGCATTGTAGATTTCGCTATTGAAGTTAAGGCCTGCATAAGCTGTCAAACTACCAATTCCCTCTTTCAAAGTAAGATTGGCATCCAATTGAGAGCCTTCCAATGTAACTTTTGCTTGGAGCGACATACTATCGGGGATAATCAATGGGTCGCCCGGCTGCATACCCGCAAGCGTTGTGAGGAAATCTAAATCTTGCGTCTGCATATCAAGATCCACATTTATCGAGCGTTTCACCGAGTCTGTCAGGTTGTATAGTTCACCGCCACCATCTATTGAAAAGGCTCCGGGAAGGTCGACACGTATGCGTGAAATCTGCATTTGCTTCAAGTTGCCCTCTGTACCAGCTTGCACCACAAGTGGGCGAAACGGATAGGCCTCCTTAAACTCCTCGGGCAAATCGCCTGCAAAAAGCATCACGTCTTGCTTGCCTATCTGTGCATTGAAGCGTGCGGATAAGCGTCCAGTAGTAGGGATATTTACCAGTTCCCAATAGGTTTGCGCAGTCAAGTTGATTTGTGAATGAGGAGTGCTGAGCCGCACATAAGGCACACGTATCATTGTGCTATCAGACTGTACACGTGCGGTAAGCGAGCTGACACTCAATCCCGAACGGTCGTACATAGAGCACTCTTTGATAATGGCGTTTATATCGCGTCCGTGATAGCGCACAGAGTCGATGTCAATCTTGATGTTGTTGAGCGACAAATGAGAAGGGTCGAAACCTACTGCAGGTTTAGCAGTGCCTGTGGTCAACTTGAATCCCCCTTTTTCGAGCAAAAGTTTTCTTAACTCATAGGCTTCGTTTTTCAAGTCGACAGTCACATCGCTCACCAACAAGTCGCCCAGCTTGGCAGCCATCGTGGTGGTGTCGGCAGGTGTTTCCATCTCAAAGCCTACGTTTTTCACTTGCAATGCCCTTACATCGAAACGCCAATTCACAGGAGCCGATGCTGTATCGGGCTTTTCGGCGGTGGTGGTATCACGCAATATCAAACTAATGTCGGTATCGGTAAGCTCCACTCGGTTTATCAAGGCTGTTTCGGCAGAGAGATTTATGGCGTGGCTTTGCAAAAAGAAGTGTCCCAACTCACCTTTTATCTGTATACCCTCTATCAAATCGGCCGAATTTACCTTTACTTGGTCGAGTGCAACTCTATCTACATCAATAGTCCCTTTAAAAAGAGGCATCAACTGCACACGCACATTGAGGCTTCCTAAGTTGAGCAAGGTATCTTGTTTTTGCACCACTTCCACATCGCGCACCAGTAGGTTGAGTGGAAAGCGCAAGTCGATGCGCCCCACATTGAGTTCCATTCCAATGGCTTTGGACACGTGTTTGTTCACCTGCTTCCGTATCAAGTTTTGCACAGGAGGCACGTAAAGCAATATCATTATGGTAGTGAAAAGCAGAATGGGAGTTAGTATAATCCACATTATCCACTTTAGTATTCGTCTTCTTCGTTTCATTCAGCAGTCGTCAATACTTATATAAGAAATACAAAATAAACAAATTCTTTCGATAAAAAGATTAAAGAGTATTCAAATAGTTTTGAGCTTCGTTCAAGCAACGATGAAGTAATGACAAGACTGTTTCCGTTTTCTGCCTTATCTCTTCACTCATCGGCTCCTCTTTTTTTTGCTCCAAGCAAAGTAGAAGCTCAATCAGATTGGTGGTTTTCATCATTGTGAAAAGAGGCAATAGCTTGTGCGCCCTACCTGCTATCACATCAACTTGGTTTTGAGCCAGCGCACTCGTAAGTAGCTCTATATCTTTGTTTGTCTCTTCAATGAAAGTTATAAAAACAGCTTTCGAGGCCTCTTTATCGTCTTCGGTAAAGGTGGTGAGTGCCGAGAAATCGAATGTATTATCACGCTTCTCTACCACTGCTTGCAAGATTGTTTTTTCTACGTGGTGGTCTGTTTGCCCATTTATCATCGCCAATAGTTCGTGTACGGTGAAGGGTTTGTGCAAGCAGCCAGCGAAGCCCTGTTCTGCAAACTGTTTTTTGCTCATCTCGCTTCGGGCCGTCACGGCTATCACGGGAATCTCTTTAGACTGTCCCACGTTTGATGAACGAAGTAGCCTCAGCAAGTCGAAACCATTGAGAGCTGGCATCTGTACATCGGTGAGCAAGGCATCGAAATGATGTTGACGAAGCTGGTCGAGAAGTTCGTTGACCTGATTGCAGCAGACCGAATGGATAGAGTGCCGTTGCAGCATTTCGTGTGTCAGGGCGAGTTGCATTTTGTCATCGTCTATCACCAATACAGATAGGTTTCGTAGAGGCTCTGTCGTGGGCTGCAACTTGTCTGCCGCAGGGGGCTCTTCTATCACATTTTGTGACACGGGATAGAGTGGTAGCTCAACGATAAATTCTGTTCCTACCCCCACCTCGCTCTCCACACGGATGGTTCCTTCGAGTAGCGTGATGAGCTTGCGCACGATAGACAATCCCAGCCCAAACCCCTCTTTGCCTTGCGCTTGTGGCAGGCGGGTAAACTCTTGAAATATCAACTCTTTTTGCTGTGGCTCCATACCTGTGCCACTATCTTGCACTTTGATGGTCAGCTTCGAGTTTTCGTATTCCACACCAAGCGTCACCAAACCTTCGTTGGTAAACTTGAGGGCATTGGATAGCAAGTTGGTTGTTATCTGCCGAATGCGTAGCGAATCGCTAATGTAAAGGGTATCGAGCTGAGGGGCTATGTGAGTATGAAACGTGAGCTGCTTGGATTGCATCAAGGGTGCGAAGCTAACCGATAGCTCTTGAAACAACTGGTAGGGGTTGAAGCTTTCACGATTGACTTCCATCTTGTTCAAATCCAACCGATGAAAATCGAGCAAATCGGTCACCAACTTTAGCAGATGTTTCGATGAGCTATCCATATTGGCAAGATAGGCAGCCTGTTTCTCGTCGGTCACCAATTGGTTTAGCAATTCGAGATAGCCGATAATAGAGCCTAAAGGTGCTTTGATGTCGTGGGTGATGGCAAGCATCAGTTTCTCACGGCTCACCAACAAATCTTCGGCACGCTTATTGGCATCTTCCAACTGCCGGCGATAACGATTGCCGCGCGAGAGGTCGCGCCAGATAATGATGACAAACAAAATGGAAAGCAACACAGCCCCTAAAGCTATGCCACCCAATATGCGCGAGGCTCGTTGCCTTACCGATTGCTCACGCTGGGCTATTACCTCGGCTTGCTGCGTGATGTTCTGCTCAAAGGCTTTCATCAGGCTATCCATTCTTGCCGTGAGGTCGGCATTGAGTTTTTTAAAGTAAGCGGAGTTGCGTCTTGCAGCGATTTTTTGTTTTTGCAGTTTCTTTTCGTTGGCTTTGCGGATGCGTTGCTGCAACGAGTCGGCAGGGTTGACAGCTTCGAGCAGTGTGTCTACCGAAACTTCGTAGATGGTGTTGTGAATCACCGATGAATCGGTCTTGGAGGGAACAAATACTTCTGCCACTCGCTTGAAGAACTTTTTTTTCACAGGTTGTTTGATTACCGAGTCGCGCCGTTCTACCACATTGCGCTGCACACGCTGCTGCACAAATACCGAGTCTTGTTCGGCCACAATCTTCTCTATGTCGGTGGTGGTGAGTGCCTGTTCGTTGGCTTTGTTCATCAACTGTATCAATTGCAAAACACTTTGGTCTTTTTCGCCCAAAAGTACCAATAAGCTATCGGTCATCAACTCTTGCTGCTCGCCCGAAGTAGTGAGGCTTCTCATCTCACTACGGATAAAAAACAAACCCGTGAGCAACACCGCCAATAAAAGGGTGTAGCCAATGGTGAGTTTTATTTTCGTGAACCGGGATGGAGGCATTTTCGCTTTTTTAATTCTTTTACACTACTACACAAGATGCGCAAACCATTCAAAGCCGATTTATTGGCAAGGGCTTTCTACCGTGGTAGGTATGCCTTGCCAGCACGGTAGAAAGGGCTTGCCAGCGCGGTAGATAGGCCTTGCCAGCAAATGCGCCTCATAAGCCTCCAAAACAGGAATTGACACAACCCGTTGTTGCAAAGTCCTTGAATGGCTATCCGTATAAATGTTTTAACGCTTTTGTTTAATTTAAGTTTGCAAATATACGTTTTTCAGTTAAATGAACTTACCTTTGTGGATGAGAAACTGTTATGATGTAAGAAATGAAACGGATACTGATAGTTGAAGACGATGTGACATTTGCCACGATGCTAAAATCGTGGTTGTGCAAAAAAGGGTTCGAGGCATCTGCCACGAGCAGCGTGGGACGCGCAAAAAAAGCCATTGAAACCGAACGCCCCGATATTATCTTGTCCGACCTTCGCCTGCCCGATGAAGATGGAACTCAACTACTGAAATGGAACAACGAAAATACACTGGGCATACCTTTTATTATTATGACCAACTACGCCGAAATTCAGTCGGCGGTGCAAGCGATGAAATTGGGTGCTTGCGACTACATATCGAAGCCCGTGAACCCCGACGAGCTACTAAAGAAGATAGGTGAGGCTCTCGAAACAACCCATCGCCCATCCCACTCCGAGAAAACAGGTAAGCCACGCATTCACATCAAAACATCCCAAAAGAATAGTTATCTGGAGGGTGTGAGCGAAGTGGCCCGCCAACTCTACTCGTATGTTTCGCTGGTGGCCCCCACCAACATGTCGGTACTTATCAACGGAGCCAGCGGCACGGGCAAGGAGTATGTAGCCAAACGCATTCACGAACTTAGCCCACGCAAAGAAAAACCCTTTGTGGCCATCGACTGCGGCTCTATCCCCAAGGAGTTGGCAGCATCTGAGTTTTTCGGTCATCTGAAAGGTTCGTTCACTGGTGCGTTGAGCGACAAAGTGGGAGCATTTGAAGCAGCCAACGGCGGCACTATCTTTTTGGACGAAATTGGCAACCTGAGCTATGAGGTGCAAATACAGTTGTTGCGTGCTCTGCAAGAACGAAAGATTCGACGTGTAGGCTCTCCCAAAGAGATAGAGGTAGACATTCGATTGGTTTCGGCAACAAACGAGAATCTAAATAAAGGTATCGAAAAGGGCACTTTCCGTGAGGATCTTTTTCATCGCATCAACGAGTTTACACTAAAAATGCCTACCCTAAAAGAACGGAAAGAGGACATTATGCTTTTTGCCGATTTCTTTTTAGAGCAAGCCAACGAGGAGCTGAACAAAGAGGTGGTTGGTTTCGACACTGCTGCCACCCAATTGTTGCAAAGCTATGCGTGGCCGGGCAACTTGCGTGAAATGAAGAACGTGATAAAGCGCGCCACCCTGCTTGCACAAAATAGCCTCATCACCCCTATCGAACTAAACATATTGCCCGAAGAGAATTTCACTTTGAGCGAGGCTCGTATGCCCCTGCGAAACGAAGCTGCCGAGAAGGAGCAGATTATAGTGGCACTGCAACAAGCAAGTTACAACAAAAGCAAAGCGGCACGTTTATTAGGCATCGATCGCAAAACATTGTACAACAAGCTAAAACTATACAATTTGGAATAGCTCGATAGCTAAAACGTCCAACCGCTGCTCTCACTCTTTTTTCAACTGTCAATAAATGACGCATCAACCATTAACACTCCTCGGCTCAACTATAAACATCCATCACACAAGATGTTAATGGTTGAAAACGAGTTTGTATTGCTCTAAATTTTACCACATTCTTAGCTGAACAATGTAACAAAGGGCTTGTTTTCATTCGTATAAGAAGATGGGGTTACATAAAACAAGATTTATATGAAAAGGAATATCATTGCCATAGACGAAGAACTTTGCAACGGCTGTGGAAACTGCGTAGAAGGCTGTCACGAAGGTGCATTGCAAATGATTGACGGTAAGGCGCGCATTGTAAGCGAACTCTATTGCGACGGATTGGGTGCTTGCATTGGCGAATGTCCCGTAGGAGCTATCACCATCGAAGAACGCGAAGCCGAAGCCTACGATGAAGATGCTGTAATGGAGCGCATCGCTCCACAAGGAGCCAAAACCATTCTTGCACACCTGAAACACTTGAAAGACCACGGCGAAACCAAACTGATGCAACAAGGTATCGACTACATTAAGAAGCACGGTTTAGATGTAGATATTAGTTCGCTTCGAACACAAGTAGCACAAAAACCTGCTGGATGTCCTGGGAGTATGACACGTTCTTTTGCAGCCGTCAAGCCCGTGGGTAGTTCTTTTTCGCCCGTTGCATCTTCTGAAACAGCAACGAATCACTCCCAACTGACACATTGGCCTATCCAATTGCACTTGCTAAACCCACAAGCTGTTTTTTTGACCAACGAAGATGTGATTATAGCAGCCGATTGCACCGCTTTTGCTTATGCCGATTTTCACAATCGCTTTCTGAAAAACAAAAAGCTCGCTATCGCTTGCCCCAAACTCGATAGCCACAAAGAAGTTTATGTAGAAAAGCTTGTTACGATGATTGATGCTTCACTAATAAACACCCTTACGGTAGTGATTATGGAAGTGCCCTGCTGCGGTGGCCTATTACAGCTGGCTAAAATGGCGCAAGAAAAAGCTATCCGAAAAGTGCCCATCAAGAAAGTAGTGATTGGTATAAAAGGAAAAATTGTAGACGAAAGCTGGGTCTAAATGGATTTAGCACATTATCTCATATTGATAGCCGGCGGACTTGGCGGTGGTTTCATCAACATACTGATTGGTGGAGGTGGCCTGATTATACTCCCCGTGTATATGGGAGCAGGCTTGTCGGCCTCGGTAGCCAACGGAACAAACCGCGTGAACTTGCTGATGCAATACATCATTGCTACAATCAAATTCTCGCGCAATGGAAAAATGCCGTGGAAATTGGTAATGGTGTTAGGCATCCCCACCGCCATTGGCACAGTAGGAGGCGCATTGCTTGCCACCAACATCAGCAATATGGTGCTACACTTTGTGCTGTTAGCCATTATCATCTTCTCTATCATCTACATATCACTCAATAAGAATATGAAAAACGCAAAGAGCAACTGCACCCCTGTAGACACTCCAGTGAAGGTAGATTGGCTGACGTGGGGAATGTTTCTTGTTGCTGGCGTGTATGCGGGGTTCATCTCGGTAGCTATCGGTATGATTTGGTTTGCATTGTGCAACTGGCGATTGAAACTGGGCTATATCCGCATCACCGCTATACGTGTCTTTTTAGGTTTGGTCATTAGTGCCATCGCTCTTACCATCTTCGCCATTTCGGGAAAAATAAATTGGATAGATGGATTGGTGTTGGGAATAGGAAGCTCTACGGGAGCCTATATCGCCTCTATATTGGCTATGAAACTCAATAAAAAGCTAATACGTATCATTATGCTTGTTATCTTGTCGCTTGCTGGATTCTATATGCTATTCTTCAAAATATTGCACTGGCTGTAAGCCCTCAAAGGCTATCTCGCATCATACCTCTTTACAAAAACAGTGCTCTACCTCAACGAAGTAGAGTGATTTTGTTTCATTTTAACACGAAAAGTTCTACTTTTGCAGTTTATTAAACACATTCATTTATATAATCGTATTTATTTTATGCCAATAGATCAGATTACACAAGCCGCCGTAGACTCGGCACAGGTAAAAGCCGACACCGCACAAGTAGCCGCCGACAAATTGATTGAAGAGGTTATCAAAGGCGAAGTCAGTGTGAGCCAATTATCCAATGTTTTAGAGCAAATTATGGATGCTGCCGTCAATGCAGGTGGACATATTCTAAAGGGAGTTATCGTATTCATTATCGGTCGTTTCATCATCAAGATGCTCGAGAAGTTGGTAAAGAAAATGCTCGATAAGCGCGATATAGATATAAGCGTGAAGACTTTCATAAAGAGTATGGTTAGCATCTTGCTCACCATTCTGCTTATTGTAATGGTAGTTAGTGCTTTAGGGCTGGAAACTACTTCGTTTGCCGCTCTGCTTGCTTCTGCCGGTGTTGCTATCGGTATGGCTTTATCGGGCAATTTGCAAAACTTTGCAGGTGGCTTGGTGATTCTGTTGTTCAAGCCCTATCGTGTGGGCGAGTGGATAGAGTGCCAAGGGGTAGCAGGTACAGTAAAAGAGATTCAAATTTTCCATACCATACTTTCGACTGCCGACAACAAGCTGATTTTTATTCCGAATGGAGCATTGAGCAGTGGCGTGGTGACCAATTATACCAACCAAGATATTCGCCGCGTAGAGTGGATTGTGGGTGTGGAATATGGTGAAGACTACGACAAAGTACACGACGTGATGCAAGAAATCATTGCTGCCGACGAACGTATATTGGCAGATCCAGCCGCATTCATCGCACTGCACAAACTCGATTCGAGCAGCGTGAACGTGATTACTCGTGTATGGGTGAAATCATCTGATTACTGGCCTGTATATTTCGATGTCAACAAAAAGATTTATCAAACGTTCAATGAAAAAGGAATTGGTTTCCCATTCCCACAACTCACCGTGCATCAAGCAAAAGACTAAGTATATAAATACGAATAATTACCAAGTGCTATATGAAAACTAAGAAAGTACTATTATTTCTTGCGCAAGGTTTCGAAGAGTACGAAGCTTCTGTATTTACCGATGTGTTTGGATGGAGCAGAGTGTTTGGCATTGAACCTGTTGATTTAGTAACTACGGCTCTTAGACCCGAAATTAAATGCAAATGGAATTTTATTGTTCGTCCAGAGATTGAGTTTGATAAGATTAACTCCAAAGATTATGACGCATTGGCCATTCCTGGAGGATTTAAGGATTCGGGATATTATGACGATGCTTTTGATGATAGGTTACTTCAGCTAATACGTGATTTTGATAAAGCCAACAAACCTATTGCCGCTGTTTGTGCAGCAGCAATCCCTGTTGGACAATCAGGAGTTTTACAAAACAGAAATGCAACTACATACGATTTGTCCGATATATATGGACGAGACTATCTTGCAGGTTTGGGTATCAATGTTCAAGACAAGCGCATAGTGATTGATAACAATATTATAACATCAACTGGCCCAGCAACAGGTTTAGATGTCTCATTCAAGTTATTAGAAATGTTGACATCGGAAGAGAATGTAAACGAAGTAAAAAAGTATATGAGGTTTACACTTTAAGTTTAGTTATTTAGGAAAAGTAATCATACCTTGTTTCTAAACTGACTACCTCTTGTATCTATTTATCAGAATAGCCCTAAAGAGCGACACGCATTCTTTAGGGCTATTTGCTTTTTTATTACCATTAAGTTACTGAAATATTTTCTCTCCCAATTCGGCTCTCAACTCGTAGGCATCGTCTTTTATATCCAATAGATGATTGATCTTATCCCGCTTTTCTAAATCGGTAAAATAATCCTCTACCACTCTATAAAGATTGAAATCTGCGGTTGACCCAGCTGCCAAGCCAAGTGCATCAACCATTTGCTCTACTGCCTGATGAATCTTTTGCCTATCAATCAGGTGCAGCTCATTGCTGTGAATAAGATATTTCTCCATACTGGTATAGATTTTATAATGTTACAACTGTATAACATTGATATTGCGTGGTTGGTTCAAACAAAAAAGGCGCGTTACAACATATCGCACGAAAATAGAGATATTGCCACATCGGTAGCACCAATTTAAAAAAGCAGACTCAATTGTATTAAGATTTGCACAAAAAGTATAACTTTGTCATAACCGAAGCTAATCAGTATGAAATCACAATCGATAAAAAGCACCTTATTCTTTTTATATCTACTACTTTATTCTTATATAGCCAATTGCGCCGAATGGAACAGCTTTGTTATCAGTTTCGATAAAAGCCTGTTTGGAAGTGGAGCACAAACTTGGCAAATAGACCCATACAACACCACGTGGACTTATTTCGCAAACTCCAACGGATTGCTACAATTTGACGGGAGCACTTGGAAAATGTTTCATCTGAAGAACAGAACCAACGTGCGCTCTGTACTTTCGTCTACCACACAACAGCGCATTTATACAGGCGGCATCAATGAATTTGGTTACTTTAAACCCACTTCATCGGGCGAGATGACTTATCATTGTATGTCCGACTCGATAGCCGAAGAGGATAGACAGTTTGGCAACGTGTGGGGAGTTCATGAGATAGACAACATACTCTACTTTCAAGCTGACGGCTGCATTGTGAAATATCTGAATGGTAAATACACACAAATCCTTTCGGACAACAAGATTGATTGCTCTAATGTGATAAATGGCATTTTGTATTTAGGCACCAATCAAGGTGTGAAGGTACTTGTAGGCAACACGCTTTTCCCACTGCAAGGAGCTGATCTTTTGTCGAGTGCACGCATACGTGGCATCGTCCCTTACAAAGAGGGAATGCTTATAGTTACAGCATACAGCGGATTGTATTACTGGGACAAGCAAACATTGACTCCGTTTGTAACAGGCGCTGAAGAGTTTATGAAAAAAAACGAAGTGTTTTGCATCGCTACACACGAGCATCAAATAGCATTGGGCACGATACACAAAGGCATCATCTTGATAGACACCCACAAAGGAACAACCAAATACTTTAACGAAAACAATGGACTAAGAAACAACACCGTGCTTTCTATGTCATTCGATAGCACGGGCAATTTGTGGGCGGGCTTGGATAGTGGCATCAACTATCTATGCGTCAACTCCCCATTCACCAATCTCTACTCTTATCCACACTCTTTTGGCACGGGATATACGGCAGCCGTCAAAGACAGCCTGCTCTATCTTGGCACAAACCGTGGTTTGTATTATGCTCCATACCCAATAAAGATGGATGGAAACTTACCCAACATTCAACCCATAGCTCACTCCAGTGGGCAGGTGTGGAGCTTGTGCAAGATAGGTGAAGAGTTGTTTTGCTTGCATGATCGTGGCATCTTTTTGGTAGAGCAACAAACGCTTCGGCGCATATCGGACTTGACAGGTGTGTGGACGTGCCAGCAGGTGATGAACGACGAAAACAAGATGTTGGTGGGTGTGTATGACGGAATGTTTTTGATGAGTAAGGAACAGGGAACGTGGGAAGTGGTGTGCAAAATAGATGGACTGGAAAACTCGTGCAGGGTATTTGAACAAGAAACGCCACAAATTATATGGTTGCAAAATGGCGATAAAACAACTCGAATCGAGCTAAGCGATGATTTGAAGTCGGTTAGAGCAATGAAAAAGTATGGTATCGAAAATGGATTCCCCGAAGCAAAAGAGGTGAATATCTCTAAAATCAAAGGTGAAATACGTTTCACCACATCCAAAGGTATATATCAATATGATGCCGCAAAAGAGACGATGGTGCCGAGCGACGATGTGAACAAGCTGCTCAATGGCAACTCTTCGTACGCCTGCTTGATAGAGTGTGACAACAAGCTCATCAGTCTCAGCTCGCACGAGATATGTATCGCCAATCTAAATACTTATAAAAAAGGAGTCGACACGAACATCCACTCCATTCACCAGTCGCTTTTGGAGCTGGTGCCTCCCTACTCTATTATCGCCATCACCGATTCGCTGCTCATTATCCCCAACGAAAATGGGTTTACGATGTTTACTACTCCTAAAGACAAGAAGAAAAGCAGCATACAACACGCTGTATTTATCCAAAACACATATCTCACCTATCCAAAAGATTCACTCATTTACACCGCCAATTTCTTAGGAGCCAAACCATCGCCTATCATCAAACACGAAAACAACTCCATACGCTTTGAGTATGGTCAGTCGCTCTATGCGCTCTACGACGACATACGCTATCAATACAGACTAAACAAGGGCGAATGGTCGGACTACACATTTACCAGTACCAAAGAGTATAGTAATCTGCCCGAAGGCGACTATTTGTTTGAAGTGAAGATAATACATCCCGACGGAACTGCGTCGCAAGATGATTTTTCATTTACCATCTTAGCTCCTTGGTATCGAAGCGTACTTGCCTATATCGTCTACATAGCCATCTTCTTGTTTTTGGCTTGGCGGGTTTATCGCTGGGAAGAGAAACGTGTGAAACGCAAGAAAAGACAAGTTGAAATAGAGAAGAACAAAGAGCTTCATAAGATGGAACGAACCTATGAGGCAGAGAAAGAACGACAGGAAAAACAAATTATGCAGCTCGAAAAAGAGAAGTTGGAGTATGACTTACAACACAAAAGTCAAGAAATGGCCAACTTGATGATAAACTTCGTGCGCAAGAACGAGATGCTCACAGAGATTAAGCAAGAAATATTGAAAGTGTCTACCACACTAAAAGGTGAAAGTGCCAAAGAGGGCAAACGCCAACTAATGATAATCAACAGCAAAATAGATTCGAATATACAAAGCGATGAGGTGCTAAAGCGAATTGAAGAGCAGTTCGACTTGATTCACAACAATTTTATGAAACGCCTGAACACGCGTCACCCCGACCTATCGCTAAACGAGCGAATGATGTGTGCCTATCTCATTATGAATCTATCTACCAAAGAAATTGCACCTCTACTCAACATTTCGGTACGTGGTGTAGAAACCATACGCTATCGCCTTCGCAAGAAGTTCAACCTCCAACGCGAAGATGGATTGATTGAATACTTGAACAACGACGTGTAAATCCTATATTCTTTTTAGCAAGTCTCAAGCAACAAAATTGTAGTTTTATATAAGCGGATTGGTAGGTATATATATCTGCCAACCTGGCAAGCCCTATCTACCGACCTGGCAAGCTCTATCTACCAAGCTGGCAAGCCCTATCTACCAACTTGGTAAGCTCCTGCCAGCAAACGGGAGATATAAACGACAATAAACAGTACCTGTTTATCAGTCTTACAACCCCGGCCAACGTACAACTAAAACACTAACAAACAACAAGTTACCCATCATTGACGTATTGAAAACGTATTCTATTTTACCCACTGACGTATTTTAGAATTATTCTTTTTTATACATTTTCATTAGCGCCACTCTATATTTGCATTGTCCCTCTGAGACGAACAAACAGAGAATATTGTTAACCCTTAATTCAATACATTTATGAAAAAGTTATCTTTAGTATTTCTACTATTGAGCTTCATCCTTGCTCACGTCAATGCACAAGATTTGCAGCTCAAAGGATTGGTGATAAGCGGAAGCGATGGCGAAGCTTTACCGGGAGTAAACATTACACTCAAAGGCAACCCTTCCGTGGGAACTGTGAGCGATTTGGACGGAAACTTCTCATTAAAAGTTCCATCAAACGCATTGCTCAGTGTCTCGTACATTGGCTATCAGACACAAGATGTAGCAGTAAAAGGACAATCGTTTTTGAAAATTGTTTTGCAAGAAGATGCGGAGGCATTGGACGAAGTGGTAGTAGTGGGCTATGGCATTCAAAAGAAAAGCGTAGTAACCGCCTCGATAGCCAAAGTTTCGGCCGACGATTTGGGTAAGATAAGCCCCACGCGTGTAGACAACGTGCTCAAAGGCTTGGCTTCGGGTGTCACAGTTACATCCTCTTCGGGCCAGCCGGGTGCAGCTTCACAAATCCGTATTCGTGGTATTGGTACTATCAACAATTCCGATCCACTCTATATTATAGATGGCATGCCTATCGAAGGTGGAATTGACTTCTTAAATCCCAACGATATTCAATCTATCGAAGTTTTGAAAGATGCTGCTTCGGGTGCGGTGTATGGAGCACGCGCAGCCAACGGTGTGATATTGGTGACTACCAAAACAGGACAAATGGGCAAGACTAAACTAACCTACGATTTCTCGTATGGCTGGCAAAGCCCTTGGAAAGAACGCTCGGTGCTAAACGCCACAGAGTATGCTTTATTGATGAACGAAGGTTTGATGAATTCGGGACAAGCACCTAAATACAGCGACCCCTACTCGTATGGCAAAGGCACCAACTGGCAAAAGGAGACTTTCAATTACAACGCTCCCATTATGTCCAATCAGGTGAGCCTCAGCGGAGCGAGCGATAAAGTGAGCTATTTGCTGTCACTTGGATTTTTCAAGCAAGATGGTATTGTGGGTGGTAATTATGGCCGTTCAAACTACGAGCGTCTCACCTTGCGCAGCAACAACACCTACACACTGTTCGACACCAAAGAACGCACGTGGCTCAACAGCTTGAAACTGACCGCCAACATATCGTATGCACGTGTAAAATCGACGGGCATCGAAACAAACTCTTCGTATGGTTCGGCATTGGGCAGCGCATTGTCACTCTCGCCCATTCTACCTGTGTATGCCGAAGGACAAGCCGCCCAAGATCAATTGGATTATTATTCGGCTTACTCGGACTTTACTCCGATGTACGACCCCAACAACGGCAAACTGTACACAATGGCTGGAGCCGATTACAACGAGATGGTCAACCCCTTGGCTCTTCTATCGCTACCCGCTACCAAAGGATGGTCGCACAAATTCGTAACCAACTTCACTGCCGAACTTGCGATATGGAATGGCATCAAGTTTCGCACATCTTACGGCGCCGACCTTGCTTTTTGGGGAAGCGACGGATACACCCAGCTCTATTATCTGACAGCCAACAACAAGGCTACTCGTTCGAGTGTATTCTCTTCAAGCGATCGTGGCACTGTGTGGCAGATTGAAAATATTCTGACCTACGACAAAGTGTTTGGCAAAAACACACTCTCTGTTCTTTTAGGACAGTCGGCTAAAAAAAGCAATGGTTTCTATTTGGGTGGTAGCCGCTTCGGAATGATTGACCCAACAGGCAACAAAGCCTACATCGATTTCTGTAACGGATTGCAAGAAAATGGTGATATGAGTATCTATGGTGGAGCACAAGCTCAAGCCACATTAGCCTCTATGTTTGGGCGCGTCAGCTACAACTACGACGAACGATATATGTTGCAATTCACCATTCGCCGCGACGGTTCATCTCGCTTTGGTTCAAACAATCATTACGCCATATTCCCATCGGTTTCGGCAGGATGGAACATCACCAACGAAAAGTTTATGGAAGATAAGCTCGACTGGCTGAGCAGTGCAAAGCTACGTTTCTCGTGGGGTAAAAACGGGAATGAAAACATCGGCAACTTTATGTACACCGTGCTCACCGCAACCGGCAACAACTATCTGCTTGGCGCAGGCGAATCGATGATAAACGGTGTGAAAGCAAGCGGACTTGCCAATCCCGACTTGAAATGGGAGGAGTCTGAACAATACGACTTGGGGTTGGACTTGGCATTTCTGAACAATGCCCTGACTTTCAGCATCGATTACTACAAAAAGAAAACCAACGGTATGTTGATGGAAATGAACATTCCATCGTATGTAGGCGAATCGAAACCAATAGGCAATGTAGGCAAAATGGAAAACAAAGGTGTAGAAATGGAAGCAGCCTACCGAATAAACCGCAAGAACTGGACACTTCGCATAGGCGGTAATGCCACCTATCTAAAGAATAAGCTCATCGAATATGGCAACGAGTCGGGATGGAGCAACTTAGACAATTTCCAAGGAATAGGTACTATCACACGAGCACAAAACGGGCTACCATTCCCTTACTTCTACGGATACAAAACGGCTGGTATTTTTCAGAATATGGATGAGGTAAGAGCCTATACTCACACCACAACCGATGGTACAGCCTCGATGATACAACCCAATGCAGTGCCGGGTGACGTGCGCTTTGTAGATGTGAATGGTGATGGAGTGATAAACGATGACGACCGCACCAAAATTGGCAAAGGAATGCCCGACTGGACGTTTGGTATCAACGTGAACGCCACATACAAAGGTTTCGACTTCAGTATGCTATGGCAAGGCACAGCAGGCAACCAAATATTCGATGCTACCCGACGCACCGATATAGCGTCGACCAACTTGCCCGAATGGATGCTGGGTCGCTGGACAGGTGAGGGAAGCTCCAATACCACTCCTCGCTTTGTGATAGGCGACAATGTAAACTGGCAGTCGTCAGACCTCTACGTGAAGAACGGGAACTATTTCCGCCTGAAAAACATTCAATTGGGCTACACATTGCCACAGGCTCTTACCAACAAAGTGTTCATCACCAACCTACGCATCTATGTGAGTGCCGAAAACTTGGTAACTCTTACCAAATACGATGGATTCGACCCTGAAATATCTTCGGGTGGCACTTCATTGGGCATCGACCGAGGTGTTTACCCACAAGCGCGAACATTGAGTTTAGGTTTTAATCTTGCTTTCTAACTCCTTAAATATAAATTCAACTATGAAACAATATAAATTATTCGCATTGAGCGCATCGTTTGTTGCGCTGATGACAACAGGCTGCTCCGATTCGTTTCTTGAAGTAGAACCTCCTACGCAAGTCACCATCGAGCAATATTTCAACACCGAAGAGCACGTTTACGAAGCACTCATTGCAGCCTACGACCCTTTGCAATGGCCCGATTACAGTATGGGACAATACAACCCTGTGAATATGATGTCGGATATTATGGCAGATGATATTTGGGTAGGTGGTTCGGACAAGAACGACAACCAGTTTTGGCACTTGATGATGAATTACGAAGCACTTCCCACCAACTGCATGACCGGGCTTTGGACAGTGGCCTACTCAGGTGTGAAGCGTTCAAACGATGTGCTGACCTACATTGGTTGGGCAAAAGCCAATATGACGGACGAAAGCCAAAAGCTATACGAAGCCGAAGCTCGCACGCTACGTGCTTTCTACTACAACTGGTTGTGGAAGTTTTGGGGAAACATACCTTTCTATTTCGAAAACCTCACCTTCCCTTATATAGCCGAGCAAATCAATGCCGACGAAGTGTACGACCGGGTAGTGACCGATTTGGAAGGCGTTATCGCAATGAATGTACTCCCAATGAAAGCCTCCAACTCCAATTTGGGTAGAGCCACCAAAGCGATGGTATATATGCTTTATGCAGAAATGGTGATGTATCAAAATGACGAAAGCCGTTTTGCCACTGCACTCAATTATATGAAAGAGATTATCAGCAGTGGGTCGTATGGCTTGGCCGATGATTATCCTACCATCTTTGCCGAAGAGGGCGAATGGAGCAAAGAGTCTATCTTTGAAATAAACTACAAAGACGACAATGCTGCTCGTTCTTGGAGCAATCCTATCTATTCGGGCGGCACAGTTCTTCCTCGCCTCATTAGCCCCAATAACTGGGCAGACGGCACAGCAGGTAGAGACAACGGTTGGGGTTTCTGTCCAGTCCGCACCGAGACTTATGCTATGTATCAAGAGGGAGATAGTCGCCGAGATGCTACGTGCTTTAATGCAGCGGTCAATGGTTCGTACAATCCTCGTTATCAAGACACAGGCTTCTTTTTAGAAAAATACATCGCTCGTAGTGGATACAACGCCGACCAAATAGCAGATGCCGACTTGAACTGGAACAACAACCTACGCATTTATCGCTACTCGGAAACACTGCTCAATGCAGCCGAACTGATAGTACGTGGCGCAGGTACAGGCGATGCAGCTGGTTATCTCACACAAGTACGTCAACGCGCAGGTTTGACCGACAATGTAAGTGCCACAGTAGACAACATCATCGAAGAGCGCAGATTGGAATTTGTAGGCGAAGGCAAGCGTTACTGGGACTTGATTCGTAGCGGCAAAGCAGCCTCAACTTTAGTGCCCGATGCGTATGGCTATCGCACCAACTCTTGGAGTGCAAGCAAAAAGTATCTGCCTATCCCACAAGGAGAAATTGATGCAGCACAAGGCACCTTAACTCAAAACAATTACTAACCCACTTAAAAACTCTGAAATATGAAACGAATATATAGTTATATCGGATGTTTAGTTGTCTTCTTGCTGGTATTGGTTGCCTGCAAAGATGAGGTGTATGTTCATCCTTCGGAAGCGGGTATTCCACTTGCCGCCGATATAGATGTGACAATTGATGTGGATCAGTCTATCAATCAAGTGACTTTTAGTGTTAGCAACAAGCGGTGTATGCCCGTTTGGATATTCGATGGCAAAACCTACTCTACCGTAAATGGGCTTTCTAAGATTTATGCCAAAGCCGGTACTTATACAGTAGAGGTGAAACTTGCCAACGCCAATGGTGTGAGCGACGGATCTATCACAAAAGAGTTTACCATCAACAACACCGTAGTAGATTTTAGTGCCTACATCAAGCGTTTGGCTGGCGATGACAAGAAAGAATGGATGATGGCAAAAGGTGAACAAGGTCACTTAGGTTGTGGCGAATCGGGTTCGGATGGCTTGGGCTGGTATTCGGCATCGCCCAACGAAAAGGCTGCAATGGGGCTTTATGACGACGTGGTGACTTTTGGCACAGACAAAAGCTACCACTACAACCCCGGCGCAGGTGGAACGGTTTTTGTTAATACTGGCTGTTCGGCATTCAGCGAGTTCAACACCAACGATGGAAACGATTTTATGGCAACCGTTTCGGAACAAACCGCTACCTACGATTTCGATATAATGGGCGATGACGTGTATGTGACATTACCTCAACGCACGCTATTTCCCTACATTCCCAATGACGCTATCTACAACTCGCCACGCTACAAAATTCTTAGCATCACGCCAAGCAAAATGGAGTTGGTGGCAGACAATGGCGAGATAGCTTGGCACTACACATTGGTAAGTGGCGAAACCATAAAACCCGGTGGCTACGATGCAGACAATGCTTGCAATATGTGGAACGCCACAAACTTCACCAACGAATTTTGGTATGCACCGGGATGGGCGCAAATAGCCGACCCGGGGTTTGACATCAACGGAAACTCTTATAAAGTAACATTGCCCGAAGCTACTACCGACCAATGGCAAGGACAAGTGAAGTTCTTGACCGATATGGCTACAAACAGTGTGAACAACTACGATTTCTCGGCTATATTCAATTCAACCAAAGACCACAAAGGCGTAACGGTGAAGTTGGTGAAAACAGGTGATGACGACGTGTATTACTTTGCCGATATGATTAAGCTAAAAGCCTACGAAGATTACACCTTTATACAAACCGATATGCCTGGCTTGGATATGGATCAGGTTAGCTTGGTACTCGATTTTGGTGGCAATGAAGAAAACACAGAGGTTACAATCAGCCGCATCGTACTGAAAGAACATAGCTGCGATGATGGAACCGTAATCGCTCCGCCTGTCGAAGAGGATGATGTAACTTGGCTACCCGATGCTGCATCCAATCTTTGGAACTCAACTACTTATACCAATTTCTTCTATTATGCACCAGGGTGGGCACAGATAGCCGACCCAACAATCGAAGTGAATGGCAATTCGTATAAGATAGCGTTGCCCACAGCTACCAGCGACCAGTGGCAAGCACAAGTACACTTCAAAACAGAAATGAGCACTAACAGTGCCACCGCTTACGATTTCCGTTGCATCTTCAACGCTACGCAAGATATGAAAGGAGTAACCGTGAAGCTAACGCTTGAAGGAGACGATGACACTTTCTACTTCACAGAAAGAGTCGATTTGAAAGCTTACGAAGAGTATATCTTCAAGCAAATCAATATGGAAGGCATCGATATGGACAAGGTGAATCTTGTGTTCGACTTTGGTGGTAATGCAGATAATACAGAAGTGACTGTGAGCAGCATCGTGCTACAAGAACACGGCGCAGGAAAGGTTAGCTGGAATGCCGATTCAAGCTGCAACCTTTGGAATGGAGCAACCTACAATAATACGTTTTATTATGCACCCGGTTGGGCACAAATAGCCGACCCTGTGATAGATGTAAATGGAAACTCATACAAAATCGGCCTACCTTCTGCCACCAGCGACCAGTGGCAAGCACAAGTGCATTTCTGCACCGATATGGCGAGCAACAGTGCCAACAGTTATGATTTTCATTGCATACTCTCCTCCACACAAGATATGTCTGGAGCTACAATCAAACTCACCAAAGAGGGAGATGACAACACGTTCTACTTTACAGAACGAGTAAAACTGGCAGCTTTTGAGGATTATGTGTTTGAAATGACAGGAATGGCAGGCATTGATATGGAGAAGATAAACTTGGTGTTCGATTTTGGCGGAAACGCCGACAACACCGAAGTGACAGTGAGCAAAA
Organism: uncultured Bacteroides sp.; assembly: GCA_947074275.1. GTDB lineage: Bacteria > Bacteroidota > Bacteroidia > Bacteroidales > Bacteroidaceae > Bacteroides. Next base: position 17,399 of record CAMTPA010000006.1, on the reverse strand, counting down.
TTATCTTCAAAGAAAGTGGCTGCAATAACTAAGTGTTTTGTTTAATTTAGAAAAGGGAGATGTATCAAAATCCACACTGCTACATCTACCTTTTCAATATCTGTAATACAATGAAGAAGTATATCTTATTTTATCAACTCGTTCTCATCGCTTTTTTGAGTTGTGGCAACAGCGACGACACACAAGTCGCTACCGATGCCAGTAGTTGTTCGCCTACCACTATTCAGATAGGATGCGATGGAGGCACACAAAGCATCAGCGTGAAGTGTACACGAGAATGGAGCATTTATAGTGACGAAAGCTGGATTACGTTGACACCTACCAGTTCGATGGAAAAAGAGGGAGTGGTGACAGCAACCATTGCGGCCAACTCCAACACCACCGAACGAAAAGGAACCATTGTAGTGAAAGCCGGAACAAGCAGAAGCACAATTGATGTAACACAAGAGGCAAAACCCAAAGCCCCAGTGGATACTTCCATCGACACGCCCGAAGGATATGAGCTGGTATGGAATGATGAGTTTGCAGAAGGCGATAGCCCAAGCACAGAGTGGAGCTACGAAACTGGCGGAGGAGGCTGGGGCAACAACGAACTTCAGCACTACGTGAGTGGCAGTAAAGATGGGGAACAACTGGCTATGGTAAAAGATGGCATCTTCTCAATCATTGCCAAGAAGATTGATGGAACAGTCTACTCCATCCGAATCAATACACGCAAGAGCTGGAAATATGGTTACTTTGAAGCACGCTTAAAGCTACCTACGGGCAAAGGCACGTGGCCAGCATTTTGGATGATGCCTGCCAACTTCACCGCTTGGCCTGCCGATGGAGAAATAGACATAATGGAAGAGGTGGGCTACAATGCCAACTACGTTTCCTCGTCTATACACTGCACCAGCTACAATCATCAAAAAGGGACGCAAAAGACCAAAGAGACTTACTTACCCACAGCTCAAAGCGAGTATCACGTGTATGCTTTGGAGTGGACAGAAGACTATATCCGAACATTGGTAGATGGAAAAGAGTTGTTCTACTTTGCCAACGATAAAACGGGCAACAAAGACACCTGGCCATTCAATGCTCCTTTTTACTTGAAGCTAAACTTAGCTTGGGGAGGCGACTGGGGAGGCGCACAGGGAGTAGACGAATCGGTTCTTCCGGCTGTTTACGAGATTGACTACGTGCGTGTGTTCCAAAAAACAAAGTAATCTATTAGACTATTAACAAACAGCTTTATAGTAGTTAACAGCTATCGCATCAAACCTCAACAGTTGACGCGCCAACTATGAATAGCTGACAAACTACAAAAATAAAACCATTGAATTATGATAAATAAGGTAATTAAAATTGCAGTGTCCATTGCTTTGCCGCTTTGCTTTATGGGATGTGCCTCGAGCAATGACACGAAAAAGGAGAACGAGGTTATTGAGAAAAGGGTAGAAACCCTACTTCGGAAAATGACTTTGGAAGAAAAGTTGGGGCAAATGAACCAAATCACCTCGTATGCCAATATAGAGGATTTGAGCAACTTGATTAAGAAAGGAGAGGTGGGATCGATACTCAACGAAACCGACCCCGTAAGAATCAATGCACTGCAACGAGTGGCGATGGAGGAATCTCGATTGGGCATCCCTATCATTATGGCACGCGACGTGATTCACGGGTTCAAAACCATTTTCCCTATCCCGTTGGGGCAAGCAGCATCGTTCAACCCCGATTTGGTGGAAGAGGGAGCACGCATTGCCGCTATCGAAGCTTCGTCGGTAGGCATACGATGGACATTTGCGCCAATGATTGACATTGGCCGAGACCCACGCTGGGGGCGCATAGCCGAAGGGTTTGGCGAAGATACTTACCTTACTACCGTGATGGGAGTAGCTTCTATCAAGGGCTATCAAGGCGATTCGCTCAACAGTCCTACCTCGATAGCTGCTTGCGCCAAACACTTTGTGGGCTACGGTGCGGCAGAGGGCGGACGCGACTACAACTCCACTTCTATCCCCGAACGCCTGTTGCGCAATGTATTTTTACCTCCATTTGAAGCGGCGGCAAAAGCTGGTTCAGCCACATTTATGACTTCATTCAACGACAACGATGGAGTGCCTTCTACTGGCAATGCGTTTATACTAAAAGACGTATTGCGCAAAGAGTGGAAGTACGAAGGCTTTGTTGTGAGCGACTGGGCATCGGTATCTGAAATGATTGCGCACGGATTTGCATCCGATGAAACCGAAGCTGCCCTGAAAGCCATCAATGCGGGTGTAGATATGGAAATGGTGAGTGGAACCTTCTTCAGAGAAGCACCGCAGCTTATCAAAACAGGCCAAATCAAAGAGGAAACCATCGACAATGCCGTTCGTTATATATTGCGCATCAAGTTTATGCTCGGTTTGTTCGACAATCCGTATGTCGACGAAAAAGCACCTTCAACTTTCTACGCTCCTTCACATTTGGTAGCAGCCAAGCAAGCCGCTATCGAATCGGTAATCTTGCTGAAGAATGAAAAAAACACACTGCCCATCTCGGCAGATGTGAAAACGGTAGCCGTAGTAGGGCCTATGGCAAATGCCGCATACGAGCAAATGGGCACGTGGGTTTTCGACGGTGAGAAAGAGCAGACACAAACTCCTTTGAAAGCTATCAGAGAGTTGGCAGGAAATAATATACAGGTGATTTATGCTCCCGGACTGACACACAGCAGAGACAACAATGCAGCCACCATTGCACAGGCTGCCAACGCAGCAACAAAAGCAGACGTGATAGTGGCATTTGTGGGCGAAGAATCTATCTTGTCGGGCGAAGCGCATTGCTTGGCCAATTTAGATTTGCAAGGCGGTCAAAGCCAACTTATATCGGCATTGAGCAAAACGGGCAAACCGATGGTGACTGTTGTTATGGCTGGCCGTCCGCTTACTATCGAACGTGAGATTGAGCAATCGGATGCGGTGCTCTACTCATTCCATCCCGGCACAATGGGCGGAGCAGCACTTGCCGATTTGTTGTGGGGAAAAGCGGTGCCAAGTGGCAAAACACCGATGACTTTTCCTAAAGCGGTAGGACAGATTCCGGTTTACTATTCGCACAACAATACCGGACGACCTGCCCAAAGAAGTGAAGTGCTTCTCAATGAGATTCCTATCGAAGCAGGACAAACCTCTTTGGGGTGTACCAGTTTCTATTTGGATGCAGGATTCGACCCACTCTACCCATTCGGCTACGGTTTGTCGTACACCACATTTCAATATGGCAATGTGAAACTATCGGCAAAGGAGCTGAAAGAAACCGATACGTTGGTGGCGGAGTTTGATTTGGCAAATACAGGCAAATATACAGGCACAGAGATAGCACAGCTCTATGTGCAAGATAAGTCGGCCTCTGTTACTCGGCCTGTTAAAGAGCTGAAACGCTTTATGCGTATCGAACTAAAACCGGGCGAAAAGAAAACAGTATGCTTCGAATTGCCTATCAGCGAACTGACTTTCTGGAATATTGATATGAAACAGGTAGTAGAGCCTGGCGATTTCAATCTGTGGATAGCCACCGATAGCCAAAGCGGCACACCAGTCACCTTCAAGGTGATAGACTAACAAGAATCTTCTTGTAAACAGGAGCGGGAGTCAAAAGCTGCTAATTATTAGCCTTTTGACTCCCGCTTCCTATTGAAAACATCTCTTACGTTGTGAGAAACGTTTTAATTTCTATTTCCGATGATGCGAATAGCAGCTGCATAATATTCGCTTGGAACTGATAAAAGAATACCGTCTTTTCGGTCGCTTGTAGAAACCTGAATATAAGCGGCATTCAACAAAGTCTTCACACTGGCTGCCTCCCACGGGCTACCTGCAAAAACATTAACCTGAGAACTTTTTCTTGTCGTAATCATACCTTAAAAAATTAATTATCTATTGATGCAAATATAACAGACGGCGTTTCATTTGGATGGTGATTTTTGGTTTATTTAGCGTTATTATTAGTGCAAACGTTGCCGCAATCGCTCATTTGATAACAATCTGTGCATCATTTGTATTTATTCATATAATACTCACAACATTCATTAACTATCGTCTACCATTTTGATTATATTTGTCTACCTTAAAATTAACAAATAGGACGTATATGAAAAACATTGCTCTACTTCTGCCACTAATGCTACTGGGCACAATAGGATGCCATTCGCCCAAAGATACAACGGCACACCACTACCCCATTGAAGATGTAAAACTGAGTGAAGTGAAGCTGACAGACAGCTTTTGGCTACCACGCATTCAGTTGGTTCAAAACAAAGTGATAGCACACGCTTTTGATAAATGCGAAACAGAAGGACGAATAGAAAACTTTGTTACCGCTGGCACAGTGATACAAGGCGGCAGTGGATGCGCACGTGGCAAAATGCCTTTTGATGATACTGATGTGTACAAAGTGCTCGAAGGAGTGGCATACTCGCTCATCAACAACCCCAACGCTGGGCTGGAGCATTACAGCGACTCTATCATAGCAATCGTGGCACAAGGGCAAGAACCCGATGGATACCTCACCACGTGGCGCACCATCAACCCCCACCAACCTACCTCAGAGTGGGTGCCGGGAGGAGAGCGGTGGAGTCATCTCGAAATAAGTCACGAGTTATACAACAGCGGTCATCTTTTTGAGGCGGCTGCTGCCTACCATTGGGCCACAGGAAAAGACAACCTGCTAAACATTGCACTCAAAAATGCCGACCTCTTAGTGGAGGTATTTGGTGACAGCACCTACAACGCTGTGCCAGGACATCAGATTGTGGAAACTGGATTGATAAAACTATATCAAATCACAGGAAAAGAAGAGTATCTTGCACTATCTAAAAAATTTCTCGACTTGCGTGGAGATGCTTCCAAGCGTGAAATATGGGGAGCGACAAACATTCAAGACCATCTGCCTGTGTTGCAACAAGATGAAGCGGTGGGTCACGCCGTACGAGCCGTATATATGTATGCCGGTATGACCGACATAGCCGCCATCTATCAAGACACCGCTTACCTAAGAGCCGTGCATCGACTTTGGGACAATATGACAAACCAAAAATTGTATCTCACAGGCGGTATTGGCGCACGCCACCACAACGAGGAGTTTGGTGATAATTACGAACTACCCAATCTGACAGCTTATAGCGAAACTTGCGCATCGATAGGTAGCGTGTATTGGAACGAGCGTTTGTTTCGCTTATCGGGAGAGGCCAAATACTACGACTTGATTGAACGGACGCTCTACAACGGTGTCATTGCAGGTATTTCGCTGGATGGAACACATTTTTTCTACCCCAATCCTTTGGAATCGGATGGCGAGTTTGCTTTCAACAAAGGCGCACGCACCCGAGAAGCTTGGTTCGACTGCTCGTGCTGCCCCACCAACCTGATTCGCTTCATCCCCTATGTGCCCAACCTGATTTATGCTACGCAAGGCGACAACCTATATGTGAACCTGTTTATGGCAAACGAAGCCAACGTGATGCTCGACAATAACAAAATAGCCATAAGCCAAACAACTCAATATCCATCGGACGGCAAGGTGACAATTGATGTATCGCCCGAAACAGAAAAAGATTTCACCCTAAAAATAAGAGTACCGGGATGGGCGAAAAACGAAGTAACCCCAGGATCGCTCTATCGGTATGCCGACAAACCAAACAGCAACTACACCGTATCGGTAAACGGCGAAACAGTGGACACAACACCCAATAAGGACTATATAGAGATAGAACGCAAATGGGAAAAAGGCGACCAAATAGCATTGGACTTCCCTATGCAAGTGCGTCAGGTAATGGCAGACAACAAGGTGGAAAACCTTCAGCAGCACATCGCTCTCGAATACGGGCCATTTGTGTATTGTGCCGAACAGGTAGACAACCTCTCCTCCTTCGATTCAATCAAGCTATCGGCCGACGATGAATATCAGGTAGATTTGCAACCCGATTTCTTGGGGGGTATTCATCAAATTCAAAAGAAAAACGCCAATGGGGTTTACACATTTATTCCTTATTATGCGTGGGCCAACAGAGGTGTGAACAAGATGAAAGTATGGTTTCAACAATTATAAAAACGCAACAGATAATGAAACAATTATTCATCTTACTATTATGTTTAAGCACAGCAACTCTTTGTGTGCAATCGCAAACACGTGTGCTTTTTATTGGAGACTCAATCACCGATGGCAATTGGGGCAATAGCGGTGGTACGGCTAAACCATCGGCCGAACGCTCGCATTGGGATATGAATCACATCTACGGAAGTGGCTATATGTATTTGTGCGCCACTCATTTTCAAGGTCATTACCCCGAACAAGAATACGATTTCTTCAATCGTGGCATTAGCGGTAACACACTGAACGACTTAAAAAACCGTTGGCAACAAGATGTTATCGAAATAAAACCCGACGTGCTTTCTATCTTGATAGGAACGAACGACGTTTCGCAATTTTTAGATAAAAACGAAACGGGGGCTACTTTCGACCTGGCAGCTTGGGAAGCCACTTACCGCAGTTTAATAGAACAGGCTAAAGCAGAAAACCCCGATGTGAAATTAATGATATGCGCACCCTTTGTGGCAAACACAGGCAATATGAAGAAGAGCGATAATTACGCCACACGCCAAGCAATGGTAAGCGAATGCGCCACAATCGTGAAGCAAATAGCAAAGGAGTATCAAGCCACCTATGTGCCATTTGACGAGTTGTTTGCCGCCTTACACACCAACTTTCCCACCCTGAAAGATGGATATTGGATTTGGGATGGCATACACCCCACTCCAGCAGGTCATAAACGAATGGCCGACCTATGGATAGAACAGTTTCAGTAGGGCTGCAACACCCAATTGGTAGATAGGGCTACCTACCGACCTGAGAAGGCCTACCTACCGACCTGGCAAGGGCTATCTACCAAACGGGTAAGGGCTACCCACCAACACAAGAAAAAAGAGGTCGTCTCGAAAGCAAGTTTATGCTCTGCGAGACGACCTCTTTGTGAGATTATAGCGGCGTAGTGCGACTACTTCTTGTCGTTCTGACGAATTTCTACACGTCGTATTTTTCCACTGATGGTTTTAGGAAGCTCTGTCACAAATTCTATCACACGTGGATATTTATAAGGAGCTGTCACTTTTTTCACGTGGTTTTGCAATTCCTTAATCAGCGCATCGCTTCCCAACTCTTTGTAGGCTGGCGCAAGCACCACGGTAGCTTTCACTACCTGTCCACGAATTTCATCGGGCACACCAGTAATGGCACACTCCATCACAGCGGGGTGCGTCATCAAGGCACTTTCTACCTCGAATGGGCCAATGCGATAGCCCGAACTCTTAATCACATCGTCGGTGCGACCTACAAACCAAAGATAGCCATCTTCGTCTCTCCAAGCCACATCGCCCGTGTAGTAGATGTTGTTGTTCCAAGCTTCGTGTGTCAGCTCCGCATCTCGATAGTATTCTTTGAACAAGCCCAAAGGTTTGCATTTATCGGTGCGAATCACGATTTCGCCTTGTTCACCAGCTTCAACCGAACGTCCTTCACCATCAATCAAATCAACATCATACTGTGGATTGGGCACACCCATACTACCGGGTTTTGGTTCCATCCACGGCATAGTAGCAATGGTGAGAGTGGTTTCGGTTTGCCCAAAACCCTCCATCAGTTTAATACCCGTCAGCTCTTTGAAGCTTTCGTAAACAGCTGGGTTCAAAGCTTCGCCAGCAATGGTGCAATATTTTAATGAAGAGAGGTTGTATTTAGTCAAATCTTCGTGAATCAAGAAACGAAAAATAGTAGGAGGCGCACACAATGAAGTGACGTGAAAATCCTCTATTTTCTGCAATATATCGGCAGGAGTAAATTTTTCGTGGTCATATACAAACACGTTGGCACCCGCTATCCATTGTCCATATAGCTTGCCCCACACTGCTTTTCCCCAACCGGTATCGGCAATGGTGAGGTGCAGACTGTTTTCATTCAGATTGTGCCAATAGCTTGCCGTCACAATGTGCCCCAACGGATAAGTAAAATCGTGCGCCACCATCTTAGGGTCGCCCGTGGTGCCCGATGTAAAGTACATCAACGATATGTCTTCATTCTCGCTTGGCAGCTCTGGCTTCACAAACGGGGCAGCTTTGACAATGCCTTCTTGGAAATCTTTGAACCCTTCGGGCATATCAGGGCCAATGCTTATCAACTCTTTCACCGTAGGACAATCGGGCATTGCCTCGATGATGTGTTTCAACACCACATCTTCGCCCACGCAAACTATCGCTTTAATATCGGCAGCGTTGCAACGATATACAATGTCTTTTTTGGTGAGTAGATGGGTAGCTGGAATAACAGTAGCCCCAATTTTATGAAGAGCCACGATGCTAAACCAAAACTCCACACGGCGTTTCAAAATCAGCATCACCATATCACCTCTACCAATGCCAAGGCTCTGGAAGTAAGATGCGGTCATATCCGAATAACGCTTAATATCGGCAAAGCTATATTGATGATGCTCGCCTTTGTCGTTAGTCCACAACAGTGCAGGCTTATCGGGTTCTTTCTCTGCCCAAGCATCTACAATGTCATAACCAAAATTAAAATTCTCGGGAACGTTGATTTTTAAGTTCTTGATAAAATCTTCTTGTGAAGTGAAGTGAGTCTGCGATAAATATTTTTCAACCATATTGTTTGTCTTACATAATCACAGCAAGGAAACGAACAGTCTTGCCGTCGAGTGCCTTCATACCGTGGGGGAGTTTAGAATTGAAATAAAGGCTGTCGCCTTCGTTTAAGATTAGTTCTTTGCCATTGATGCTCAACATCATCCTACCTTCGAGCACGTAGTTGAACTCTTGTCCGTCGTGACTGTTGTAGTGCATTGGTGCATCGGTAGGCTCTACGGTCACGATAAACGGATCGGCATCACGATGAATGAAACCCGCCGCAAGCGATTGGTATTTGTACACTTTGGTACGCTCTACGCTCACACCTTTTCCGGCACGTGTCAAGAAGTAGCTATTCATTTTGGGTTCTTCGCCAAACATTAGCGCATCGAGTGCTATGTTGTACTTACGAGCTATCTTTTGCAGCATACTCACCGAAATGTCCGAATCGCCTGTTTCGGCTTGTCGATACTCTTCGGCAGAGATGTCGCAGTCGGCAGACAACTCTTCTATTGTTAGTTCCAATGTGTCTCTTAGCCCGCGCAAGCGTTCGGCTATTTGTTTTATTTCATCCATACGTATTAGTGTTATTATTGATTGCTTACTTTCATAGCACGAATCACAGCCGAGGCAAATCCTGCGTGTTCCAGCTCATTGATTCCTTTTATAGTAATACCTCCAGGTGTAGTCACTTTGTCTATCTCAACGCTGGGGTGTGTATCGTTTCTCAATATCAGTTCGGCAGCTCCTTTTACCGATTGAGCCACCATCTTCATCGCATCATCGGGACGCACGCCCATCTCTACACCAGCCTGCATAGCCGCTTGAATGTATTTGAGAACATAGGCTATGCCACAAGAGGCAAGAGCGGTGGCTGCACCCAATTTCTCTTCGGGCAAAATAATTGAAGTGCCCATCTCATTGAAGATAGACAACAACAGACTTTCTTGCTCTTCGGTGACGTGACGCGTTGCAATGGCGTTCAAGCTTTCAAGTTCGCTGATAGCCGTGTTGGGGATTACTCTGAACATAGGCATCTCAGGCTCGATAACGGCGTGCGCCAATTGTTCGAAAGTGATTCCAGCAGCTATCGACACTAAAATTTGCTTGCGCTTCAAATCCAGTTCTTTCAACACAGGCTTTACCAGCCACGGTTTCACTGCCAGTATAATGATGTCGGCATCCGCAACCGCCTTCTCGTTGTCGTTTGTTGTTTTAAGCTCTGGATACTTGCTTTTCAAAAATTCAAGTTTGTTGTTGTCGAGGTCGGAAACTGTAATACCCGAAGTAGGTATCAACTTGCCGATAGATAATCCTTGAGCAATAGAACCACCCATATTTCCTGCTCCAATGATAGCTATTTTCATATTTTTATGTTATTTAGTCAACGTTGGCAAAGATAGAATGAATTAACGAAAGACCGCACATTTGTGTTTCTTTTTGTTGCAAAACATATTTTAGTTCATTTTATTTACAGAAACAGTCTCTTTGAGCGGCACACAAGGAAACTCAAACGTCACACAAGTACCTTTTCCCGGCTTAGAGGTTATTTCTAAATCACCTTGCAAGGAGTTCACTCGTTCTTGCATGGTGCGAAGCCCCAATCCCGCTTTTCTTGTAGTCGTATCGAAGCCTTTTCCATCATCTTTTATTCGTATCGTTATTTTATTTTGATTGGTGCTGATAGCGATGTTTACCATCTGAGGATTAGCGTGTTTTAGTATATTGTTTACCGCCTCTTGAATCAACCGGTATATCTCGAACTCAACTTTCGAGTCCAAGGCAAGTTCTTCGATGCGTTCATCTACCGTATAATCAATATCAAAAGAGACCGTTTCACTCAACCGTTCAATATAATCGCCAAGCACTTCCAGCAAAGTCACATCCTTAAAATCTGGTGTTGCCAATTGATGCGACAGACTTCTGACATCCTCACGAACCTGTGCAAGCTCACCAACCATATTGGCAGGAATCAGGCGATTCAGGTTCATCTCCAAGAAAAGTAGTTTATGACACACACCATCGTGCAACTCTTTTGCCATTCGCTGGTTGCTATCTTCCAGTCCGTTGATGTATCGTTGTGTCATTTCGTGATTCATATTCTTTATCAGGAGCTGCGTTTTAAGTTCACGTTGTTCTATCTCGTTTTGAAGAGACAGCTCTTTCAATTTGAATACGGCTCTCTTTTTGCGCATATAAAAGAATAAGGCAAGAATCAGCAAAGAGATAATCACAATCAATGACAATGCCAAAATCATCCGCACCTTGTAGGCGGCTTGCTCTTTTTCACGGGTAGCGTTCAGATTGGCTATCTCCACCTCTTTTTCTTTTGTCTTAAACTCGGCCTCAAAGTTTGCAAGTTTCTTCTGATAGTTTTCAAAGTCGCTTGTTTGTTCAAAGTCATAGGCTTCTTTCGCCAACTGATAGGCTTTTTTATAATCGTGAAAACGATTGGCTTCAAGCTGTGACAATTCTAAAAGAGTTTTTAAAAGAAGCTGAGAAGGTACTTGTCTGTAATAGTCTAAAGCATCCTCCAAGTATCTGCGAGCTTGAAGTGTAGAATCTGTTTTATTGGCAAGTAAAGTACCATACAGAAAATTGAGATTAGCTTTGTTGTATTCGTTTTTTGTAGTATTCTTATAAGAAATGGCTTTTTGATAGTAATAGAAAGTAGAATCTATCACATTGCACGCATTAAACGATTTTGCCAAATTGCTATATACCAATAGCTTCAGGCCAGATGGTATTTTTTCATCGAACGAGTGCGCAGCCAGTTGGAGTGTATCTACTGCATTTTGTGGCAGATTGGCATTCCCCAACAACACGCCCAAAGTGTTTAGATTGACGATTCGTTCTATTTTTGCATTGCCTCCTTCCGCTTCCTCATAAGGGTAGTCTTGAATTACTCTCCGCCCCATTTCAAGGGCTTTTTCGTTTTCTTCCAATTCGGTGTAGAGCGAAGCAATGTTGTTTATTATGATTTTCGTCAAACGAACGTTTCCTAATGTTTCGCTCATTTCCATCGCCTGTTTGTAGCGTTCGATAGCTTTATCGAGCATAAACTGACGCTTGTAGAGAAGTCCCGAAAGATTGTAAGCTTCCATCAGCGTAAGCGAATCGCCAAGCTGCGCAAAGAGGTCGGTAGCTTGATTGATATGTTGGTTGGCTTCTTCAAAACCATTGAGATACAACAAGCTATATGATAGCTCGTACAACGTGTTTGCATACATTTGTTGATACTTGCTTTTATCTTTCGTGCTCAATGTGTATGGCTGCAACCCTTTAGCCAGATCCCCCAACACCACATAAGCATCTTCGTACTTATGAAATGCGTTCATATAAGAGCCTAATGTATAATCTACTTCAAACTTCATCAACGGGTTTTGTAACTCTACAAAACCCGAACTCGTGATTTTGTGCAACGAATCACAATGCTCAAGATCCCAGTTATCGCCATAAGCTTTCATCAGCAAAAAATCGAAGTAGGCTTTTTCGTTTGGAGGAATAGACAGAGCAGAAAGAACAGCACGCAAACTATCGGGCGACAATTGGAGTTGCTGCAACTCAATGTATTTGCTGTTCCAACTCCCGTCACGTGGAGATTGCACGTCGGCATATAAATAAACAGAAATAAAGATTGAAAAAATGAGTAGTACTTTTTTCATAAGATGCTTTTTTAGTCAGAAGCCTGTTTAGTGATAGATTGACAAATTATATAATTCCGAACAAAGGTAGTATTATAATTGAAACCATAACAAGAAATATACTATCAAATTATTACAGTTTTTAGCAGATACAAGAGATACTAACAGTTGATTTGCTGGATATAAACATTCATAGTGATAAATATGTATATCTATCGCATTGGATATGAACAATTGATAAACCACATTAATACGCTTGAGTATTTCAAGCTTATACGCTGGAAATGAGGAGATAAAAAAAGTGCTGCCACTTCGTTGAATCACGAAGAAGGCAGCACCGCTCTTGTTGTTGGTTGTTGTTATATCTATCTTTGCTGATTATTAGCCAAGAGCTTTTTGGAAGCGCGACAAAAATTCATCGGCTTCGGTTATCGTCAGACACAAAGGAGGAAGCAAACGAATAACGTTTGTGCCACTTGCGCCCGTAAATATCTTGTATTCGTGAATCAAGCGGCTACGAATCTCTTTAACAGGTTGGTCAAACTCCATACCAATCATCAAACCTTCGCCACGCACCTCTTTTATCTGTGGAAATTTCTTTAGTTCAGCCATCAAGTGAGATCCCACACGCGAAGCATTGCGCACCAAGTGCTCACTTTCAATCACGTCCATCACCGCCAATGCTGCTGCACAAGCCAAATGATTGCCACCAAAGGTAGTGCCAAGCATCCCATAAACAGGAGTAAACATCGGACTGATAAGAACACCACCAATAGGAAATCCGTTGCCAATGCCCTTAGCCACTGTTATCAAATCGGGACGAATACCACTATATTGATGGGCGAAAAACTTGCCGCTACGCCCGTAGCCACTTTGAATTTCGTCTAAAACAAGGATAGTGCCCGTGTCGGTACAAGCCTGGCGAAGCTCTTTCAAAAACTCGTTGGTAGGAACCTGAATGCCACCGACTCCCATAATACCCTCTACAATGACCGCACACACATCTCCTTTGAGCAACTCTGCTTTTACAGCTTCCACATCATTGAGCGGAAGATAGGTGACGTGACCGTTGGCATTGATAGGAGCTATAATCTTTGGATTATCAGTAGCTTCTACCGCAAGGGATGTGCGACCGTGAAATGCTTTATTAAAAGCAATCACACGAGTACGTCCGTTGTGAAATGAAGCAAGCTTCAGTGCATTTTCATTAGCTTCAGCTCCACTATTCACCATAAAAAAAGAATAGTCCTCGTAGCCCGAAAGCACACCCAGACGCTTTGCGACCTCTTGTTGCAGCTTGTTGATGACCGAATTGGAATAGAATCCTAATTTAGCTACCTGTTTGCTCACCATATCTACATAGTGTGGGTGCGAATGTCCAATAGAAATCACGGCGTGTCCGCCATAAAGATCCAGATACTCTATACCCTTATCATCCCACACATAACACCCTTTTCCTTTTACAATATTAATATCGAACAGAGGATATACATCGAATAAATTCATTTCTAAATTAGAATGCGGAAGGTTTCAGCTTTAGCCCTACTGTTTCTTCCAGATTAAACATCAAGTTCATATTGTGTACAGCTTGTCCGCTTGCCCCCTTGAGCAAGTTGTCGATACACGAAATGATAAGCAATTTATCACCGTGCTTTTCGAGATGAATCAAACATTTATTGGTATTCACCACCTGCTTCAAGTCGATGTTCTTTTTCACGATATGCACAAAAGAGTCTTTGGCGTAATACTCTTCGTACATACGCTCTATCTCATCCAAAGCCACTTTAGTTTTCACCACCAAAGTAGCAAAGATGCCACGAGGAAAATCTCCACGGTAAGGGATAAAATCTATATCCACATCAAAGCTATTTTGCAATTGCTTCAATGATTGCTTGATTTCGGCTATGTGTTGATGCTCGAATGCTTTGTAAACACTCATATTGTTGTTTCGCCAGCTAAAATGACTTGTAGCACCAGGCTTTACACCAGCACCCGTACTTCCTGTAATGGCATTCACCATTATATCCTCGTTCAGCATCAGGTGTTTTGCCAGTGGTAGCAACCCAAGCTCGATACAGGTTGCGAAACAACCCGGATTGGCCACACGCTTTGCAGTACAGGTTGCACGACGGTTTAGTTCGGGCAAACCATAAATAAAATCGTGCGATTCATCTTTTATACGATAATCAGTAGATAAATCGATGATACGCAAATCTTCGGGCATTTCGTGAGACTCTAAAAATTTCTTTGTGTCGCCGTGAGCTGTGCAGAAAAATAGTACATCAATCGTATCCAAAGGCAATTGATTAGTAAATACCATATCACACTCACCATAAAGCCCTTCGTGAACATCTGTGATTTTATTACCCGCATTACTGCTACTATTGATAAACACAATTTCTGTTTCAGGATGGTTTATCAACAATCGAATCAATTCCCCCGCAGTGTATCCAGCACCACCTATTATACCTGCTTTAATCATATTTGCTCGTCTTTGTGATTTGTATAATAAACACGCAAAGGAGTGGATGTTACTTTGATAAACCCTTTGGCATCTTCGGCAGTCCATCCTTTCTGAACCTCTCCATACTCTCCAAACTTCGTCTTCACCAAGTCGTCTTCCGACTCAACTCCCACAGTGGAGAATGACAAAGGGCGCAATTCGAGAATAGCCGTACCATTTACATTGCGTTGCGACTCTTGCAACATCGCTTCTATATCGCGCATCACAGGTTCAAGATATTGACTTTCGTGAAGGAACATACCATACCAATTGGCAACTTGGTCTTTCCAGTATTGTTGCCATTTGCTTAATGTATATTTTTCAAGGAAACGATGCGCACCGATAATCAACATAGGAGCAGCGGCTTCGAAACCTACACGCCCTTTGATACCAATAATTGTATCACCTACGTGCATATCACGACCAATGCCATAGGCTGCACCAATCTCCTCAACCTTTTGAATAGCCGCAATCTTATCCTCAAACACTTCACCATTCACTGCGTGTATCTCACCTTGCTTAAACTCTATGCGAAGCTCTTCCGTTCCTTCTTTTTCGGCGTGTTTCAAATAAGCCGATTCGGGTAAACCCTTTGATGAATCGAGTATTTCACCTCCGCAGATAGAAGTACCCCACAAACCTACGTTGTACGAGTACTTTAATTTTGTAAAGTCTGCACTGAAGCCGTTCTTATTCAAATAGTCTATTTCATCTTGGCGAGAAAGTGCATTATCGCGAGTCAATGTTATAATTTCCACACCAGGAGCCAACACCAAGAAGGTCATATCAAAGCGAATTTGATCATTACCAGCACCTGTAGAACCGTGCGCAATTGCATCCGCCCCAATCTCATTTGCATAGCGAGCAATAGCCAATGCCTGGAATATACGTTCTGAACTTACAGAAATTGGATATGTTCCGTTGCGAAGTACATTACCAAAAATCATATATTTCAGGCTCTTCTCATAATATTCTTGAGTAACGTCTAAAGTAACGTATTGCTTAGCCCCCAACTTATAGGCATTCTCTTCATTTAGCTTCAATTGTTCTTCGCTAAAGCCACCAGTATTAGCACAAGCCGCATACACTTCGTAACCTTTTTCTTTAGCCAGATACATTACTGTATAGGAAGTGTCAAGACCACCGCTAAATGCCACTACCACTTTCTTCTTCTGTTCCATGATTTCTATAGTTTAAATTTTATTATGTTCATTCTTATGCAATGATGGGTCGTAAAGCATCGCTGTACAAATGCAAAACTTACGATTCTTAGCCACCAGTATATCGTGATTAATACATCCCTCACATCCTCTCCAAAAAGACTCATCGTCAGTCAGCTCATTGAAAGTTACAGGAACATAGCCTAATTCTGTATTCATCTTCATTACTGCCGCCCCACTGGTAAGACTAAAAATCTTAGCCCAAGGCCATCTCAGTCGCGACAGTTGAAACGATGCTTGTTTGATGCGTTTTGCCAAACCCGAACCACGAAAGTTGGGATGAACTATTAATCCTGATGTAGCAACATATTGTTTGTTACCCCACGACTCGATGTAAGTGAATCCTGCAAACTCTTCACCTTGAAGCGCAATAATTGCTTTGCCTTCTTTCATCTTCGTTGCGATGTATTCGTGCGTACGCTCTGCAATACCAGTACCGCGCACCTTTGCCGCATCTCTGATTGTTTCCAAAATAGTGTCAACGTATACCTCGTGTGAGGTGTCGGCTACCATAACCTCTACTTCTTGACTTTCCATTCTTTATATAATGTATAAGGATCTAAATTTAATGTATATCTATTGAATAGCAGATAAAATTGAAGACAAGTAATCACTAACAGTCTGATGTTCTACCCCCTCACGTATCACAAGCATTATGGTATCATCTCCTGCTATCGTACCCAGAATATCATCATTATCTTGATTATCGATATGATACGCCATACCACTTGCATATCCTGGCAAGGTTCGCACCACAGCTATATTGCCCGAAAACTGTAGAGAAACAAAGCTACTGCCCAATATCGGATTTGAAACCCTCCTCGTATTTTCTACTCGAAGTATTTTTTCATCTGGCAGAGTATAGACATACTTTCCTAAACTATTAGCAGCTTTAGCCACCTTCAACTGTTTTAAATCACGAGAAAGCGTAGCTTGAGTCAAAGTGTAATCTTCAGCTTCGAGTAGTTGTAACAACTCTTCTTGTGAGCCTACTTCCCTATTCGAAATAATCGATTTAATAGCAATCATTCTACTTTCTCTTTTTTTCATCTGCATAATTATTCTAATTACGATGCAAATATATGCAATATATATGAATATAAATGCTACAAAGAGATATTATTTGTATTTTTATTTATAAATAAAGAATTTAGATATGTATATTTATTCTATATAAAAGGAATAAATAGAATAAGAAATAATAATATCACAATCGATGAGATTATAAACGATAAAAGATGATTGAGTTTAAATAGTGTAACCTGGAGAAAGAATGGAATGATTTATAAAAAAAAAGAAGATGTATCTACTAAATAGACACATCTTCTTTTGCGGTGCGTACGGGACTCGAACCCGTGACCCCATGCGTGACAGGCAT
>CAMTPA010000005.1 GCA_947074275.1 uncultured Bacteroides sp. | reverse complement strand
AATTTAAGCAAATTATAAACCTGAATTCAGTTGCATTTGCAAATTGAATTCTGCAGTTTTTATTCGAATATCTTTTGAACAAAAATGCAAAGAAAGACGTTATAATACATTAATGTCTTATACAATCAAGGAAACAATAACAAAATGTTTCACACAAAACGGTTTCAACAAATGAGATTTTTTATTTCATATATCATTATTTCATTCTTATCCCTTTGCGCTAATGCACAAGAGCAAGCTGATAAGGTTATCAAAATTATTAGTTTCATAGACGAGGCTCCTTATGGTTATATCGATGGCAGCAATAAACCCACTGGTTTCTCTTACGAATTGATTAAAACCATTATGAATGAAATGAAGCAGCCTTATGAGATTATAAAATTTGACAGTAAGAACAATTATAATACAAATATCGCAGACTTATATACAGTGCTCAATGATTGCGATTTAGTTATGTCGTGCACCTATACGCCATCAGATAAACCTGTTTATTTTTCAAATCCTTATGCCCGCCTCCCTTATAGCGTTCTTTCTCGTGATTCTATTATATACAATGACACAAACGATTTATATGACAAGGAAATCATTGTTCAAAGAGGTTCACCAACGCACGCTGCAATAATCAAATTTGGCGAATGCAACTTCAAGCGTATCATTTATGTCAACGAGATTTCGACAGGCATACGGTTGCTTTCTGAAGGACAGGGAGATTATTTGATTTGCGATGAAATCATTTCGAATATTTATACAAAACAAAAGATAGCCAACAACATTACAACCTATATGTCAAAACTTCCTCCGCTTGAAGTCTCTTATGCTTCGAAAAATGAGGAATTAATAAATGCGATTAACACCACATTGGGAAAGATGATGACCAATAATACTTACGAATCTATTTACAATAAATGGTTTGGAGTAAAATATGAAAAAAACACCAACTGGTATGTATATTGGATAATAGGAGGTATCAGCATATTACTAATAATACTGTTTGCTGCTATTTTTATTTTAAAACGATTGGTAAACAAGGCGACAGAAAAAAGCAAAACAGCATACAACCATATAGTCGAATTAAATGATTCTATAAATCTACTAATGCGCAATAATAAGGTAGAGATTTTTATGTATGATGATCATCAAAAAGCTCTATACACATTAGAAAATGAGACATTTAAACGTGAAGATAAAAGATTTGATGAGCTATTGCAATATATTCACTTGAATGACAAAAAGCAATATTACAATGAATATGTACAATTTCTCGATGGAAAAAGTGATATAATGACTGCACATTTACGCGTGTTTCGTCCGCAAGAAAAGAAATATTTCTATTATGAATATGTATTAAAACCTATTAAAAAAGAGTATAACGGAAAGGTGTATCGATTCATTTTCTCAAGAAAAGATGAAACAGAAAGACAAGAGAAGATGAACGAACAAAAAGAAATGATACAGAGTTTCGATTTAGCGCTGCGTTCTGCCAATCTAATACGCTGGTCATTCAATTTAAAAACCAATCACTTGAACTTGACAGATGCGCATCAAAACAAAATGATACTATCTGAAACGGAAATCAATAACTGCGTACATCCAGCCGATAAAAAAGCTTTTGACAATCAGATGATTTCTGTTCAACTGGGAAATACAATGAACAACAACATTCTAATTTTCAGATTAAAAATCTTCAATGACAATGAATTTAAACCTTATGAAATTAGCTCATCAATTAAATACGACAATGAATATAACCCCATAGCTATCTACGGAATTATCAAGGATTTATCCGAAATAAAACTATTCCAACAACAAATCTTTGAATTACAATACAATATGCAATTGGCTTTGGAAGCAGGAGATATGTCGGCTTGGAAATACGATAGCGAAAAACAAGAGTTTAATATCTTGCACGCCTCTACACTCAATAATGGCAATATGACCATGAGCGAATATCTGGCATTCACACATCCTGAAGACCGTACTATTTTACCCGATGCTATGATGAAAATTCAAACTAAATTAATGGACAAAACAACAGTAACCTTTAGAATGAACACAGGTTACGGATGGAAATGGTATTTGTGTTCGATGACAGCTATACCAACCGATGGAGAAATTCGATACATCACAGGCACACGAAAAGAGTTAACAAAAGAAGTTAAAATATAGAATACTACTTAAAGAAATCAACTCTAATTCACAACAAAGTAATAAGCTCTTTAAGAGAGGTAATTTGAGTTATTGTTTTATCATAGCTTGTTTGTAGAGCTGGTACTCCTTGTATTACTTGACATCCCAACTCCAACCCCGGGAGAATATCATTTTTCATCGAATCACCCACAATCAAGACTTCTTCAGGCATATAGCCACAGCGTTCAATTGCCAATTTCCATAATTCTGGATTAGGCTTACGAATGTTTTCGACAGTTGAATCGGTTAATGAAATAAAATAGTTATCTATGCCTAAATCGGAGATTACTTTTTTAAGATTTCCGTAATAATTGGACACAAGAAATAGTTGGTACTTGGCGCGTAAGTTATTCAATATTATATCGGCCTCACGAACATAACTGGTTGAATAGGTAGTGATGATGGTTGCTGCGCGATTTATTAATTCTTTTGTATTATCTTCAGTCAATCCATTCATAGCAAAACCCTTAAAATGACAGGAGGCTTTACAATATTGTGTATCAAAAAGAGAGAAATTCGGTTCTATCATCTTTTCGTTATCAATCATACGCTCTGTTTGTACATAAATCTCTCTAAAATTTTCTTTTGTCAATCCTAAATCAAACTCTTCATTATACAACTTAATGTATATATCCATCCAATGCAAGAATGGAGAATCAAGCGTTCCACCAAAATCGAAAGCAACGGCTTTTATTTTTTGTTTATCAATCATTTTTCTTTTTATTACCAAACTTCACTAAAATCAAACCTACTACAATCCAAAATAGTTCGCGAACTCGCGTAATAAGAGCTGCATAAACACCAAAAGCGCCCGACAATGAAAGTCCTGCTACGGCCAAAGCAAAACCACCTTCTCTACCACCTAATTGCATCGGTAGAAAAAAAAGAATATTGGCAAGCAACGAAGAAAAAGCTACTACAAGCACGCAATTCATAAAGCTAACATTGGTAGTCAGTACATTCAATATCAGCCATATTTCGAGACAACCAACAATACGCGCAACATATTCTAAAGCAAGAGACGCATAGAAGGTGTGTTTTTTTTGCTTATGAAGCAAGGCTATTTGTTGATCAATATTTTGAAGTTTTTCTCTATTCTTCTCAGAAAATTGAATAGCATATTTCTTTAGAAAAGGAATGTGACTACCAATATTGACACAAGCTACCGCCATTCCATTCTTATATCCCTTCATAAACACAAATGTCAGGAAAAGACATAACAATGATATTAATGATAGTATTAATCCCATCTCCCAACTAACACGGTATATGCAAATATAAACACCAACTGCACTCAGCCAAAAAACAAAATGAGAAAAAATGTGCATCATCACATACAAAACAACAGATGATGTGGCTCTTTCCACTCCAACATAAGGAGTAAGTTCCATTATTCGATAAGGTTCTCCACCCATCAGCCCAACTGGTGTTACGTAATTAATAGCAAAACCCGAAACTGTATATTTGAATAACTTGAAAAACTTTAGACTGCCAGTATCTCCCCCACTACGAAGAATAATCCACCACGAAACCGTGTTTATGAGGTATATGAAAAGCCAGAGAAATAATATTAATGGTAAATAATAACCTGCTCTTTGCAAATTGTCATAAATTTCTTGATACGAAACATCAAACGTAAAAAGCATAACAATAACGGATATTATGCCAAAACCAAGAAATAGATTACGAAAACGATTACTTTTACTACTCATTGATTTGTTTTTTCAGCAAACTATTGTAGAGCTTACGACTCAAGTTCTCGTGTTTTACTACCATATAAATTAATAAAGCATTTAAAACTGTCAGTTCAAATACAAAATAAATCCAAGGCATATCTATAATCAATGAGATAAACAACACAATCACGCGAGTATTGAAAGAAAGAATATTGGTATATTTCATCAAAGGAAGGCTTCCATTGCGAAATTCATTTTTAATAAACGATGGAATCTGCTGCCCATATTGTTTCTTTAGCAAGCAAAAAAACTGTTGAAATGCTGGTGATAATGCTTCTTGTGATTTTGTATATCTTACATAAAACCAAAGAAATAATTTTCTAAATCCATTCTGTCGCCAAGATAACGATTCATAAATCTTCTTTTGTTGAACCGAGTTGTCGAGTTCACTTCCAGATTCACCTTTCAAAAAGAAGAGATGAATATTACGATAGTAATCTGCCATTGCTGCTTGTTTACTATGAAAAAAACCAGCTATAAGAGCCAAGATCCAAATATAGATAGACCACTCGGTTGTTAGTCTTAAACAAATTGAAAAATAAATGGAAAAAAACCAAAGATCACCACAAAGTCCATCCAACATTCTACCAACTTCTGACTTTTGCCCAGTTAAACGCGCCAATTGTCCATCTGCACTATCATACATATTTGCCCAAATCAAAAGGCACATACCTACCATATTTAAAAGTAAATCATTGAAATAGAATAAAGCACCCGCACCTACTCCCAAGAATATAGAAGCTATTGTAACCGCATTGGGAGAAACACCTATCTTTTCAAAAAACAAAGCCCAACGATAACCAATAGGACGATAAAATAGCAAATCAATCCACTCTTCGGTATCGGCTGACTTCAAGCTTGCCTGCAAATCTTTTTTATTTATTTCGTTTATCATTTAAAAAGTTTTTACTTCAGATAAAATTGTTTTCCCAATAGCAAGTGTTGCGTCCTTACGACAAGGTGCAAAACTCGGCCAATCATTGAAATCAATAATACGAATCACACCATCTGGAGATACAATGCAATCACCTCCATAAACAGAAACATTGAGAACCTGAGCAGCAGAATCACATAAACTTCTTAAATCATCTACTGAAAAAGGAAGCCCAGTAGGCATTCCATTGATTGCTTCAAGACCAAACTTACTATGATTTCCCTCTTGAGGATAGAACCAATAAAAAAAATCAGTACCTGCAACACCATAAAATTTAATCAGATCGCCTTTAAGATGTTTATTGATAACTACACGTTCTATACCACGCAATGCGTACTCGGCAATCACTTCACGCAATTCTTCTATAGTTCTAACATAGGTCACATCTTCTCTATGAATAGCATGAAAATCAGCACGTTTCGCCCAACAAGGTTCAAATCCATCAGGAAAAATAAGTTCTGGAATACAGTCTTGCGTGTTAAGAATCAAGCTATCAGGATGTGATACGCCATTTTCAAGCAATAGCGTTGTCATTCGTTCACGGGTACAATTCTCTATTCCAAAAGCTGAGTTAATAGACTTTAAACCTTTTTGTTCTAGTAATTGTAGGTTTCGAATAGCAGCCTTACTACGCATCATAGTAAAAGCAAATTTCTCAGATAGTGACTTGGTTAGAAACTCCTGTTCTGTATACATTTTTACTGTATGCCCATTTTCAATTAGATAATTGGCCACTTCCGAGAATATAGCCGCATCATTACCTACGTGATTGGGAGAAAAAGCTGTATAACGTTGAATACCAGCAAAAGTTATTGATTTCATTTTAATGTTCTTTCAAGAATAGTTCTGCCTTTGCTATATCGGTAGCGTGATCTATATCAATGATTTTTGAGAATGGATATGCTTTGATTTTCAAGCCCGCATCGACTAAATACTGTTGAAAACCACGCATACGAGAAACCCCAGCCATCATCGCTTCAGGAAGCAAAGATAGGACTTTCTGATTCATACAATAAATACCACCTGAAATGTATTTATGTCCTTTATAGCCAGCGTTAGCATAACCTGTTATATCTAAGTCGTGATTTGTTTTCACGTAAAGTGGAGATTCGTCATCAATAAAGTCTGTAACAGCCATCAAAGCATCACAAGTAGAAGTAGATACAAACTGTTTGATATAGGCTTCAAACTCTGCTTCCTTAAAAATTGGGTCAACCGTAGTTAAGCAAAAAGTACTTTCGCCTTGCAAATAAGGCATTAGCTCATAAAAACTATGAAATGAATCGGGGGTGGATTTTATGATAATATACAATGGTACAGGCAATTTTAGGGTTTCTAAGAAACGTTTTACCTCAACCATTTTTTCATTGATAATAATGCAGATAGAATCTGCATTATTATCAATGAATATACGGAACAACCGGCTAAGTAGTGATGCGCCTAAGATATTAACCAAGGGTTTTGGCTCTTTTATTCCTTCGGCAAGAAGTCTTGAACCTTCGCCAGCTGCTATTAATGCGTATTTCATTTTAATATCATCAATCAAGATAACTTGGTGATTTTTCACCAATCATATTTCTCAATGTTTCTTTCACCATTCTCCACTGGATAAATAAATCGTGAACTGGTTCTTCATTAAACTCGTGCATTGGGCTTTTACAAAAGAATGAGAGCCATCCTTGAATACCACCCATACCTGCCCGTAGAGCCAAGTCACTAAACAAAACTAAATCAAGAGCGATAGGCGCAGCAAGTATTGAATCGCGACAAAGGAAGTTCACTTTGATTTCCATTGGGTATCCCATCCACCCAAATATATCAATGTTATCCCAAGCTTCTTTATTGTCTTTACGCGGAGGATAATAGTTAATGCGAACTTTATGGTAAACATCACCATAAAGATCTGGGTATTTTTCTGGTTCAAAGATATTATCAATTACAGAAAGTTTACTAACCTCTTTTGTTTTAAAGTTATCTGGATCATCCAAAACTTCACCATCGCGATTTCCTAAGATATTAGTAGAAAACCAGCCACTTACCCCCAACATACGTGTTTTAAACATAGGGGCTAATACTGTTTTCATCAACGTTTGTCCACTCTTAAAGTCTTTTCCTGCGATAGGTACATTCATTTTCTTAGAGAACTCCCACATTGCAGGAATATCTATGCACAAGTTAGGAGCACCCATAATGAAAGGAGCATCTTCGGCAATAGCAGCATAAGCATAACACATACTTGGCGAAACAACATCCTCTTTATTCTCTTTCATTGCTTTTTCCAAAGCCTCAAGAGACATATGTTCTTCCGACATCGGGATGTAAATTTCAGTACTTGCAGCCCAAAGCACAGCTATGCGCTCACAATTGTTGGCTGCCTTAAAATCGCGTATATCTTTACGCAGCTGTTCCATCATTTCCCAGCGTGTAGTCGAAGCTTTGATATGAGTTCCGTTCAAACGTTTCGCCCAATTATGATCAAAGGCTGCTGGCATTGGCTTAATAGCTTGCAGCTCTTCCTTCACACCATTCAAATCCTTTTCTTTCAATACCTCGGCATATATAGCGGCTTCATATACATTATCAGGAAAAATATCCCAACCGCCGAAAACAATGTCGTTTAAGTTTGCCAATGGAACAACGTCTTTTATGTGTTTTTCTTCTCCGTTTTCCATACGCATTGTAGCCATTTGAGTGATTGAGCCGATAGGTTTAGCCAATCCTTTGCAAGCTGCCAATGTACCTGTTATCATAGTTGTGGCTACAGCGCCACCAACGCCTACTACCAAAACGCCTAAACGACCAGTAGCCGGCTTAATTTCCTGTTTCATTTTAATGCTATTAAATTTAAATTAAAATTGATGCAAAAATATGTTTTATTAATGATAAATGTTTTTGTTTGCCTACATTTAGAATTTCGATTAGTAGGATTTAACACTTATGAAGTTAACATACAAACTTTGCAAAGATAAAGGTTTAAGGTTATCGCAGAAAGCTCTATATAGGATAAGAAATGTTCTGAATAGGAACAATAAACACAATTAAGAGTTAAATAGCATAGATATTATTCGCAAAACAATGGGATTTTCACTACAAAACGTGTGCCCACGCCTACTGTTGAGGTCACTAAGATTGTGCCCTTCAACCGCTCTACGATTGTTTGGCAAATGCTAAGTCCTAAACCTGCGCCTTGCGTAAAGTTATCCACTTTATAAAAACGATCGAAAATATGTTTTATAGAATCTTCTGTCATACCTTTTCCAGTATCTTCTACAAAAACAGAAACAAACCCCTCTTCTTGGGTGAGATAGCCCATTGTTATTGTTCCAGAGGTCGTAAATTTAGCCGCATTATTTATTAAGTTATTTATCACTTGTTGCAACCTAACATTATCTGTAACAATGTATCTCTTCTCATCCAATGGCACATCCAAAACCAACTGCACTCCTTGTGGCATATTTATTCGCTGCGAATCATAGATGTTTTTCATTATCAAAGTCAAGCTATGATTAGCAAAAGCAAAATCCATACTCCCCGATTCAATTCTTGATAAGTCAAGAATATCGTTGATCAGTGTCAATAACAAAGTGCAGTTCTTATTAATAATGCCAATGAATTGTTGTACATCCTCTTCTGAATATAAAGAGGTATCATTCAGCAAGTCGGAAAAACCAACTATTGCATTCAATGGGGTACGAATTTCGTGACTCATATTGGCAAGAAATGCTGATTTAAGCTTATCAGTCTCGAGTGCCTTATCACGTGCAGCTATCAACTCTTCTTCTGTTTTTTTGTATCTTTGAATACTTTGACATACACCCAATATATTGTAAGGAGCATCAGTTGTCAATCCATTAAATACCGAAGTTCTAAACTCCCACCATTCGTATTGGCTATTTCCACTTTTCATTCTGAAACTCATTCGTGAGTTTTTCGCTTTTCCCTCTAAAACAGATGACAACAATTCACGTGCAGATTGAAAATCATCAGGATATATCAAATTCTCTATTTCTGTTCGAGATATAATTCGAATTTCTTCATTAAATCCAAAATTATTTAAAAAGCCTACTGGGAAAGTAAAGCAGTTGGTGCGTACATTATATTGCCAAGGATAAATAGAGCTATCCTCTACCGCTAAATTAAAAAAATGTTTTTGCATTTCTTCTTCCGAAACGTTTCTGAACGAGAAAGCTACACCTGTAATATTTCCTTTCGAACGTACCGGAACCAATTCACCTGAAATTGGGAAATAGTTATCATTGCGAACCTCTTTCAAGAATGATCCAGAAGAAAGAATATAATTTTTACCCTCCTTGATAACTTTCTCTAAAGCATTTTGAAGTATCTCTTTTCCGTTACTATAAATGCGAAATAAAGTACCAGCAGGCATACCTTCATAAGAGCGTGCAGTTCTGTCAGTAGGCAATTGAAGCATTTGAAGCAATGCTTTATTGGTTATTTGTATTGTATAATTCACATCATAAGTCACCAAAGCATCACGTATAGAGTGAAATATATTATCAAACTCATCTCGTTGAGTTATCAAATAGTTTTGTTCTAACAGGCGTGTTTGAGCGTGTAATCTGCGAATCGCTTCATTTCGCTTTCCACGTACGAGCCAAAGAATTGCGATGACCAACAATATTATCAGAATGGTATTTAAAAGGATAAAAACGATTTTATATTGTTCCCAAAAAGGAATATTTATAATCGTGCCATCTTTCACATTTTTATTATCTACATTGAAATATTCCAACTGTTTGTAATCAAAATGAAACACATTGGGATAATCGGTCACTGCTACATCTTTAGGGTTTGCTCCTTTCAGTATCTGAGCAGCTATTTGTGCTCCATCACGCGCTATCAATTCAGGATCGGCATCATAAGCTGCAATAATTCCATTTTTCAAGGCTATATTCTGACAAGAAAAAAAAGGAGCTTTAGAGTTTCGGCCAATGAAAGCTAAAAAAGGCGACCATTTGGGAGCTATCACAATGCAATTGTGCGCATTATTTTCATAGCATATAGAAGTAATTATGCGATGAACTGACACCTCTTGGGAGTTTAATAACTTCATTGTGTAGTGTGGATACCTTTTAGAGAACAGAGTCCAATCATTACGCAACTTTTGTTCGCCTTTTGTAGCAAGAAAGCTACTGTCTAAAATACAAACTATCTCGTGTCTATCGGGGAAAAGAGTATTGGCTTGCTCTAAAATAGGAATAAAATCTGCCGATGAAGTGTAGCCACTTACATTGTCCAATTGAGATATAAAGTTTAAATCGGGATATTTAATACCGGCAAACACAACAGGAATCTCATACCCTAATGAGTCTCCACAGCTCATCAATGTGTGAAAAGCTTCATCGCTTGCAGTGATTATTATGTCTGTTTTACGATCGCGAGCACGCTCACAAAAACGTTTCATTATTTCTTTTTCCGAACGGTAGTTCCAATAATCCGCATCCAAATATTCTACCGTTATGTTGGCATTGACATTCTCTAATGCAAATCCATTTTTCAATCCACTTACCATTTCTTGCGACCACAATGTATTTGGAGTATAAGATTGAACAAAGAGAACATTATAAGAATCATCCTTAGCCATTGATTGACAAAGAAAAATAAAAAGAAATGATAAAATCAGTGAGTATCGTGTTATATTCATATTAAGTTTTCTATAATACATAATATCAATGCAAAGATATATTTTTTTGACTAAAACTCATACAACATCAAGCATATATCATTATATTATATAAACACCTATAAGATATAATTTGTTTATATTCGTATTTTTTGAGCATTGTTTGTAGATTTTTTGATTTATCATCATATACATCAAATATTCCACCCGAATAGGTTCCAATAAACGTAATATTGCATCCGATATAGTATTAATAATATTCCAAAAACAACTGTTAACATTGAGGTTGATAGATATTAACTATTGAAGTGACAACTATTAACAAGTAATTCATCAAATGTTTATAGTCGATTTTGTATATTTTCATTTTCAGTTTTCAAACCATAAAGAAAGAAATATACTATCAAATTCCCAAACTATTACTATAAAAAAGATATGAAAAAATTTCATTTGTTAATCTTATTGTGGGCGCTTTCTTTAAAATTAGCCGCACAATTACCAGCATTTCCTGGTGCCGAAGGTCACGGACGTTATACCATTGGCGGACGCAGTGGAACTGTATATCGCGTTACAACTCTCGAAGACAACGAGTCGCCTGGCTCTTTGCGTTACGCTGTTAAACAGAAAGGGGCACGCACCATTGTTTTTGATGTGGCTGGTACCATATTTTTAAAAAGCGAGTTGAAAATATCGAATGACTACATCACTATTGCAGGACAGAGCGCACCAGGACAAGGTATTTGCATTGCCGATTATGGCTTTGTAATCGGTGCCAATCAAGTTATATTGCGTTATTTAAGGTTCAGAGTAGGCAATAAAAGTGCTATCGAAGCTGATAAAGAGCCTGATGGCTTGGGAGGTATGGATAAAAAAAATATCATTATAGACCATTGCTCTATTAGCTGGTCAATAGACGAGTGCCTTTCGGTGTATGGTTGCGAAAATACAACTGTACAATGGTGCATTGTTTCCGAAAGTTTAAAAAACTCAGGCCATTCCAAAGGTGCTCACGGATATGGTGGCAACTGGGGAGGAAACAAAGCCAGCTATCATCACAATTTGGTAGCACATCACGACAGTCGTTCTCCACGACTTGGTCCAAGACCTGGTACACAAGAAAATGAGCTAATGGATATGCGAAACAATGTATTTTACAATTGGGCAGGCAATGGATGCTATGGTGGTGAAGGAATGAAGGTGAACATTGTGAACAATTACTATAAACCAGGCCCAGCAACTCCAACGAATAAGCAAGTGCGCTACCGCATCGCAAAAATCGGCATACGCACATCTTCCTACGTCGCCAGATACCCAGCATTTAAACCGATGGAACACGTGTGGGGAAAATTCTTTGTAGAGGGAAACGTTATCGAGGGCAACGAAACCGTGACCAACGACAACTGGACTAAAGGTATATACGAACAAATAAATAATAGCGAATGTGACTACCTATATACCAGTGAGACAAAAGATACCATCCGCCTACACGCCCCTTTGGATACAAATGATATAACCACTCACACCGCTCAAGAAGCCTTCAAACAGGTATTGCAATACGCAGGCTGCTCAATAAACAGAGATATTATCGACGAACGCATTGTAGAGGAAACACGCAATGGCACCGCAACCTACAAAGGCAGTGTAACCAAAGCTTGGGGGCTTATTGACGTACCAACAGATGTAATGCCAGAAGGCGCAACAAGTCCTTGGCCCGAATTAAGCGATCGTAATATCAATATCGAAGAGTTGATAGACAGCGATGGGGACGGTATTCCCGACGTGTGGGAAGATGCCAATGGACTGAATCGCAATGATGCCACAGACGGAAAAGCAACGACACTCGACGCAGATGGATATACAAATTTAGAAGTTTACTTGAATAATTTAGTGTCAAGTATAACCAACAATCAAAATGTTATAGATAGCAAAGATGAAAACGCTACAAACATCGATTACAACCTTAACAGCGCAGAGTCTATTGTTATTTACTCTAATAATGGAGCTATTTATTTAAAAGATTTGCCTGAAAATTGTTTGATTGAAATATTTAATTATTCTGGAAACAAGGTATTT
This sequence comes from uncultured Bacteroides sp., assembly GCA_947074275.1. Lineage (GTDB taxonomy): Bacteria > Bacteroidota > Bacteroidia > Bacteroidales > Bacteroidaceae > Bacteroides. Next base: position 43,995 of record CAMTPA010000005.1, on the reverse strand, counting down.
AGTAGCCAAATACCAAATAAAGAAGCCTCTATTACATTACCAAAAGCAAACTACATCATACGAGTTGTGCAGAAAGACAAAGTGGTAGTACGAAAGGTTTTAAACCACTAAAGCAGTAGTGAGTCAATAGCAACAACCGCCCCAAAGAGCTTTATAAACAGACTCTTTGGGGCGGTTGTCAATAGATTTATGGAGAGTGACTTATCGCAGCCTCAACACATCTCCAACCTCTGGTATATAATCGGCTGATTTACGATTCATCTTATAGAGATTCTTTAGTTTTACAGCATATTTCTGAGCTATCGTGTGCATTGAATCTCCATCTCTAACAATATAAGTAGTATTGGGCTTAGCGGCTTTTCTTTTTTTCGCCTTCAAATAGATTATATCACCATCTACCAAAGTATAATCCTTATGCAAATCATTGTAACCTATAAGCTTTCGCGAACTTATATCAAACTCCTTACCCAAATTTTTGAAAGTATCTCCATCACGTGCTAAAATATACGCCAAGCCATTGGCTATATAAACCTGATGTGGATTCAGTAACCACGGATTTTTTCTTAATTGACGTTTTGAATATATACCCTGCTTATCATATTTATAAAGGTCATAGTCTTCGATGATTGTAATTAAACGATTAGCATAAGAAGGGTCAGTAGCATAGCCTGCTTTTTTCAAACCACGTGCCCACGCTTTATAATCGGCTATGTCAAGTTGAAATAAAAAAGCATATCTTGCTCCAGAAGTCAAAAACACAGAATGGTCTTTATACGATTCGCTCGCATTGCGATAAGCTCGAAAACATTCATTTGGAGCATCATCAGTATGACGAACGGTACGTCCAGTCCAACTACTACCACATTTTATCCCAAAATGATTATTGCTTTTTCGAGCCAATTCACTTCCCCCCGCTCCACTTTCGAGAAGACCTTGTGCCAAAGTAATGCTTGCAGGAATACGATATTGCTTCATATGATCCACAGCCACATCTTTATATTTCTCTATATATTCTACATATCTCGTGTTTTTACGCTGTGCTTGTATGCCAATACTAATAGCAAGAAATACTATTAATACAAAAAAGTTATGGAACAGTTTATACATTCTATTGTTATAAAATATGGTTATGTTGACAAAAATCATAAAAAAAATTGATATTATCAATCACTTTCATAACTTTGTTACATTAATTAATATAGAATAAATAAACTAAGAAAATAGATGAAACCACTCACCATCACAGCGGTTATCAATGAATATCAATGGGATGAATTATCAAAAACAGACCAAGAGCTAATTCAGATGGCCAAAGACAGTACAAATCACAGTTATGCACCTTATTCTAAATTTTATGTAGGAGCAGCAGCTTTGCTCAACAATGATGTCGTTGTATGTGGCACCAATCAAGAAAATGCCGCATATCCTTCGGGACTATGTGCCGAGCGTACAACTCTATTTTACGCCAACTCTCAGTATCCGAATCAAGGTGTAAAAACCATAGCAATAGCAGCACGCAATGAACGAGGCTTCATAGATATGCCTATTCCCCCTTGTGGTTCGTGTCGGCAAGTAATGCTGGAAACAGAAAAGCGTTTTCAACAACCAATGCGTATTTTACTTTATGGCGAAAAAAGTATTTATGAAGTGAAGTGCGTAGGTGACTTGTTACCACTGTCATTTGATGCTGCATCTATGGAATAACGTTGGAAACAAAATTTCTTTTTGATATGTTATACCCCAAAGGTCAATTATTAAAAAGAAATAGTTATGAAACAATACGATGCCATTATCATCGGACTTGATAAAGCTGGTGAAAAATTAGCTATCGAACTTGCAAAACAGAAGTGGAGCGTTGCAGTTATCGAACTACCAAATGACAGTTTCGATATTATTCGCAATGATGGCTTTCAGTTAATAGAAGCACTTTACTCCAAGGCACAATCACGTAATACTCTTAAACAAGAGTCTTACGAAAATCAAGCAGTGTTTTATCAACAAGCTATTATCCAACTACAACAGCTATTAAGCTCCACAAGAAATAAAATTCAAACGGAGCTTAATAGCTATCCTAATATTACATTATATCAAGGAACTTTTTCTTTTATAGCTCAAGATATTTTAAAAGTGTATCTCCCCAATAATGAGGAAGAGATACAAGGAAAAGAGATTTTTATCAATATTGGGTCGGAAAATATAACTCCAGCTATTGACGGTATCAACAATAGTAAGCATTTCTTTACCGCTACTTCATTATTGTTGCAAAACACTCTCCCAAAACATTTAATTATCATAAGTGATGGCAATTATGGTTTAGAGTACGCATCAATGTATGCAGCTTTTGGAAGCAAGATTACGATTATTATTTCCAACGATTCATTTATGCCTCAGGTCGACAAAGACATATCTGATTGCGTGCAAAGCATATTTCAAAAAAACAATATTGATATTTATTTGAACAGCCAACCCTTATCTATTCAAGACAGCTCTGACGGTGTTCAATTATCATTTACCAATGTTCATACCAGTGAATCGCAATCTATTGATGGAGACGCTATATTAGCCATTTCAGGGCGTAAACCTATATCGGAAGATTTTAATCTGTTTGCCGTAGGTGTCAATACAAATGAAAATGGATATATCATAACCAATAATCATCTACATACTACTTTGCCTCATATATGGGCAATGGGTGATGCGGTTGGTGAATCATCTAACAGTAATACAGCAATTGATGACTGCCACATTATACTGAATAAACTTTTTGGTAATGAAGAGCGAACCACAGAAGATCGTATTCCAGTGCCTTACACTCTATTAGTAGTCCCTCCTTTAGCCCACATAGGAATTACCGAAACAGAAGCAGAACAAAAAGAATATCCATTTAAAGTTTTCAGAGTTGTTGTATCGGATACTTTGCGACAAACGAATGGAATAATGAAAGCCATTATCAACACCGACACAGGTCGTATCATTGGTTGTACACTATTTTGTGACAAAGCGAATGAGGTTATCAATCTTGTTAACTTAGCAATGAAGACCGAATTACATTATACTTATTTACAAAATTTCATCTTCACACATCCAAGTATTAGTGAAAAGCTGAATCTTCTATTCACAATCGAATAACCAATTTTATCAAATACCAAGAGGCGATGCTCGAAACAAGATTTCGAGCATCGCCTTTTGGTATTTGATAGAAAGAATACTATTTTTCTTTTATCCTCACATCATTTATTTCTATTTTTGCATTCTTATCACAAAAATCTTATCATAACAATACGATGAACCATTTTTCCCTTCTCATAATAGCGGTTATTTTTATGATATACAGCTGTCAATCAAACAAACATTCCAACCAAAAACTAAACTCAGATTTACCTGGAGTTATACTCGATACAGATATGGGTAACTATATTGATGACGTATTAGCATTGGATGCTATCTATAAATATGCCGATTCAAAACAGATTCAGTTATTAGCCATTATGAGTAATATCAAAGAAGACTATTCCCCCGAGTATCTTGATATTATGAATTTTTGGTATGGTTATCCACAGATTCCTATCGGAATAAACACCAATGGTGTAGACTGCGAAAGAGATTCTATTACGTATGCAATGAAGATAGCAGCGATGCAAGATGAGTATAACAACCCTATTTTTAAACGTTCATTAAGCGACTATACGAACTTACCGACTGCAATAGAACTGTACCGCAAAACTTTATCACAACAACCAGACAGTTCGGTAACTATTCTTTCTATTGGGTTTTCCACCAACCTTGCCCAACTTTTAGATACCAAGGCAGACAAATACTCCACCCTAACTGGTAAAGAACTTATAACGAAAAAGGTTAAGCTACTCTGCACAATGGCAGGATGTTTCAACGAGGCTATCATTAGTGAATATAATATTGCAGAAGATATTTTATCGGCACAAAAAGTATTTCACGAATGGCCCACAACACTAATAACACTTCCATTTGAAGTAGGTGCCAACGTAATATATCCAAGCAGTAGTATTAAAAATGATTTTAACTGGTGTGATTTACATCCATTAGTGGAATCTTACAAACTTGCTTATCCATCATTAGACAATCAGCCCACGTGGGATATATGCGCAGCTATTTATGCAATAGAAAAAGATTCTTCTTATTTTACCCTCTCCAAACCAGGTACTATTCATATTACAAACGATGGTACCACACAATTTTCTTCTCAGCAAAATGGGAAACAGTTTTACCTCATTACAGACTCCATACAAGAAAGAAGGATAGAAAAAAGAATCATTGAGTTGGCTACTCAAAAACCATTATCGCAAAGATAGAATAGATACAGGTCACGTAACGCGTACAAACTACAAACGAACAACTTATGAATGAAACGAAGTTAGCACTCACTTTTTTAAAAAAGCATCAATAAACCCATGCGTCCACGCGACCTGTATGCTATGAAGTAGAAACAAGATTTAAGCAAGAATGATTAGAAGATAATACATAAAGAATCGAAAAATATTAGAACGTATCTGTTTTGCAAAATAAACAAAAAGTATTTTTTATAGACATCAGCCAAAGTAGTTTAGACAAATACTCCATTAACAGCTTCCTCTTAATTACCAATATTCACTGCATTCAAAGAGGTTTCGCAACTATTTAACTTAAAAGTAAAGAACTCTGAAAAAACTATTTTTTCAAAAAGGACTTTCGCCACAATACAAAGCACAAATAGTTTTCACAATATTCTTTACATTATCACATTTAAGGGTCGTTTATGTTACTTAAAACGACCTTATTATTAATCAACAAAAAAGCTATCCCTAATGAAATAAGGATAGCTTTCTTTTATATGGAAAAATATAAAAGTTCTTTTTTTTAGATTCCCAATGACTCCATTACTGATTTAATCTTTTTATCAGCCTCAGCTTCTGCGTTAGCAAAACAACCACGGCATTTCATATCAGCTCTTACCTCGATATAAAACTTAATTTTAGGTTCAGTTCCCGAAGGGCGAATAGATACTTTTGTACCATCAGCTGTAAAATATTGCAATACGTCCGATTTATCAGGCATATCTATTTCACTTATCTGCCCTTTATCATCAGTTTGTTTCAATGTTTGGAAGTCTTTGCAAAGCACCACTTTTGAACCTGCGATTTCTTTGGGTGGGTTATTGCGGAAGTTTACCATCATTTGTTTGATTTCATCAGCTCCACTCTTACCAGGTTTTACTACACTAATGCCCTTTTCTTTCGAGAAACCATACTCTACATAAATATCAAGCAATAGTTCATAAAGAGTTTTACCGTTATCTTTTGCCCAAGCTGCGATTTCGGCAATCAAGCAACAAGCTGAAACAGCATCTTTATCGCGTGCGAACTCTTCAGCAAGAAAACCATAACTCTCTTCACCGCCACCGATATAGACTTTTTTACCTTCATTCAAACGAATTTCACGTGCAATCCATTTAAAGCCAGTGTAGCAATCCATCATTTCAATGCTGTTTTTATCAGCAATTTTCTTGATTAGCTCGGTAGTTACAATGGTTTTCACCACAAACTCCTTACCAGTCATCTTACCCAATTTTTTATATTGTGTAATGATATAATATAAATAAAGCAAGCAAGTTTGATTTCCATTCACCAATACCCACTCTCCTGCATCATTTTTGCAAGCAATACCCACACGGTCGGCATCTGGGTCACTTGCCATCACTAAGTCTGCATCAATCTTTTTAGCCAAGTCCACAGCCATAGTCATAGCTTCCGCATTCTCAGGGTTAGGCGACACTACCGTAGGAAAGTTTCCATCTGGTGTCATTTGTTCTTCTACTGTATATACTTTTTCGAAGCCCCACATTTTTAAGGCACGAGGAATCAAAGTCATACCAGTGCCGTGAATGGGTGTATATACAATCTTCATATCTTTTTGATGCTCGATAGCCTCAGGGTCGATAGATACAGATTTTACTGCATCTAAATAAGGTTTGTCGATATTCTCGCCTACAACCTCGATTAGAGCTGGATTTCCTTGGAACTTAATTTCAGAAGCATCTTTTATTTTTTCCACTTCGGCTATGATACCTTTATCGTGAGGAGCAAGTACTTGCGCACCATCATCCCAATATGCCTTGTAGCCATTATACTCTTTAGGGTTGTGCGAAGCAGTAAGAATAATACCACTTTGGCATCCTAAATAGCGGATAGCATACGACATCTCTGGTGTGGGACGCATACCGTCAAATAGGTATACTTTAATGCCATTTGCCGAAAATATATTGGCAGCTGTTTCTGAGAACAAACGACTATTGTTGCGCACATCGTGACCCACCACAACCGATATTTGAGCCAGATTTTTAAAGTTCTTTATCAAGTAGTTGGACAATCCTTGAGTAGCTGCGCCTACTGTATAAATGTTCATACGATTTGTTCCTACTCCCATAATGCCACGAAGTCCACCAGTACCAAATTCAAGGTCTTTATAAAAAGCCTCAATCAAATCGGTTTTATCTTCATTTTCCAACATTCGTTTCACTTCAGCCTGAGTTTCGGCATCATAAGCTGGAGTAAGCCATTTTTCAGCTTTCTCGGTCACTAATTTAATAAGATCTTGATTTTCCATTTAGATAGTTATTTATTGGTTATAATTATTCTATATGCTAACAAGCACAAATGTAGAAGTTTTTACCGAATCACAAAAACTCAGTACATTTTATTTTATCTTGTATCTATCGCCTGTTTGCTTCACATACTCTTCCAAAAACTCTTGCGGGTAGCCAGGGCGAATGGGGCGTGCTGGTTGTCCTATTTCGTTCAGTTCAAACTTTCCGTCTTTTACTTTGCGCACTACACCGTCATTGTACATCACAATCAAAAATTCCCCTAATTTTTTCCACGAATCGAAGGCACTTTGTGCCATCATACCCGTATAATTAGTCAAGAAGGTAACAGCTTCAGCAGTATTTTTCTTGTGAAGTTTCACCGCTACCTCTTCAATGCCTGGCTGCGCTTCAAAAAACTGATTTTCTAAGCCATTTTGCACGTTGCGTAAATCGCCTATCATCAAATTATAACGTGGGTACACCATATTTGCCACCCAATTGTAAATCCAAAAAGCCGAGTTCCAAGAAAAGGTAACATAATCTGCACCATCTACACGAGTATAACACACAGGGGCTTTGGTTGCACAGCAATACACTGGAGTAAATACCGCCATATTCGCATCATCCGTTCCAAACCAAAGTACTCCACCTACGGCATCGGGCAGATAATCGCGCATTTGAGCAACGAACACAAAACCCGATTGTTGTGTAGAAATAGGACGTTCATTAAAATACTCCACATCGTTTACTTTGAATGATAACGGCGATAGGCGGTAAGGTGTTTTATAAGGGCCTGCACCAAAATCGCTGCTAATGTCCAACGGTGTTCCTTCATAATGGTCGCGCATAGCGTGCTGAATATCTTGAACCGATATTTTGCGATTTGCTTTCACGTATAAAGGCATTGGTTGGTCGGTATCGCCAAGTATATAAGGCAAGTATGTTTCACCATCGTTGGTAAACATATTATAATAGCTCCATACACGTGCTTCACAATAACGGCGAGCACCAAAATCGAGCGGCGCATAGGCATTAGCAAAACTAAAATCTTTGTTCACACCATCGAAAAAACCTTTCTCACGAGCAAAAGAAATCACATCGGGCGAATAAATACAGTTTTCTTTATCATTCAGGTTGAACTGATGAATACGCGCTTGATTGGCGTGTGCCGAAATACAATCATCGGGAATGCGAACAGCTACCCAAACCGCTCCACGTACACCGGGACCTTTACCAATCATCTCCATCACCCAAATCTCATTGGGGTCGGCAATGGTAAATGATTCTCCGCTACTGTAATAGCCATATTCTTGTACCAAGTCGGTCATTATTTTAATCGCTTCGCGCGCTGTACGCGAACGTTGCAAACCAATGTAGATAAGACTTCCATAATCTAATATACCGGTAGAGTCGGTAAGCTCTGGGCGACCACCAAAAGTAGTTTCGGCAATCGTCACCTGAAACTCATTGATATTTCCAATCACATTGTATGTTTGTTTTGCTTGCGCTATTTGTCCAAGATATTTGCCAGTATCCCACTCGTAGACATCGAGCATCGTTCCTTTTTTGTAGGTAGCTGCCGGATAATGATATAATTCGCCAAACAAGCCATACGAGTCGGCAGAATAAGATACGATTGTAGAGCCATCGGTTGATGCTTTTTTCCCTACGATTAGATTGGTGCAAGCAAAGCTTTGATCCACCAGCCCCATCAAAAACAGGGCACAAATAAATAGTTTTTTACTCATTAATATTTCAGTTTTTAAATGTTAACATCTGATGTGTCAGTTGTTTATATTTCATCCAATAACTATGAACAGTTACCACACGAACTGTTCATACACCGTTATTTCATTGCCACATCCATCAATAGCAGTCAGCTCAAGGGTGTGCGTTTTCCCTTTTGTTATGTATTCAGGGTCTAAGTCACAAATATATTGAGAACTTAGCATATTTGGCCTATAAAACAAGGCATATTTTCCATCAATCACCCCACGATAGCTCGAAATGCCCGTTTGAGCATCGGTGATATTAAATGCTATCTTTCCATTTTTTTGCCAATTTTGCTTGTTCACTGCTACTATACGCGGAGGTATTGTATCTACTGCAACGGTGTATGTGGCCAGTTCTCGAATATTGGCTTTCATATATCCATCTTCATATCTACCCCCTACCCCACTCAGTCCTTTGGCCGTGACACGCGCCACATAATATTTACTCATATCATCTATTGGTTTTCTTCGCAATCCGATACAGATTTCAACATAATCACGCAGGTGAGTCCGTTTATCGTGCAATTGATAGGTATATGCAATGGAGTTACTATCACCTTTTGTCTCGTAATTTAATGCTATATCATCATACAGCACACCTTTAGGAAGTGTCAATGTCAACCCCGGCTCGTGCAGAAAATTCACTTTGTCCCACCCAAAATAATATTTATCACGATGCACAAGCGGGTCGATGTTCTGAGCTTTACCTTTCACCGTAAACTGATAATGCGAAGCATTTCCCGAAGCATCCGTAAGAGTGTATTTAAACAAATAGTCCCGCTCCTCGTTTATGTCTATCCATCCTTGCGCATCGTTGTAAGCCGCGTGTAACCGAAGTGGATTCCCTGGATCTATAAAAGATTTCATATAGCCATTTTTACTCCAAGAGTGCACCATCCTTGTTTCAGTACGAGCGATTCGGTCGACTACGCTTTTATATACATCTACTCCATCCACATTGAGCACCACCGTATGCACACCACAGCGATTGTTTGCCCCATCCATATAGTCATAGGCCTTAATTCCCGCACCCACTTTTCCCCAAGCCGTTGGAATATTGGTTTGATTAGCTATCCCAAAAGTATAATCTCGACCTCTGCCTTGCACCACTCCTTCGCCCATCTTCGGCGCCAGCATAAAGCCTTCGGCTCTTGGAGCAGTCGTGTCTTTTATGCGATAGCCAAAAAGTGGAATAGGATCGACAAAGTCACCTGTTTCAGTTTCAATCACTTCCAAATGCAAATGAGGCCCAAAGGAGTACCCCCTATTCCCGCCCAAAGCAATGCGTTCGCCAGCTTTTACTGGATACTCATCGGGGTTGGGTTGAATATCCACCTCATAACTCTCTTGCATATATTGCAACTCTTTCACCCGCTGAGCAATGGGCGGCAAAAAAGCCTCAATATGACGGTTGACGGTGGTGTAACCGTTGTCGTAAACCACCTCGATAACTCCACCCGAACCGTGAGTAAAAGCGATGCGTGAGATGTATCCGTCAGCCAAAGCACGTATCGGCTTGCCAGACACGCCACCCATCTTAAAATCGAGACCACCGTGAAAGTGTGTAGCTCGTATTTCTCCAAAATTGCCACTAAATGTAGGAGGGAAGTCGAAAGGAAGAACAAAGGGAGGTTTATTATCTTGAGCGTGAGCCTGCAATCCAAAAGCAAGCATTGCCATTATTACATATCGTTTCATCTATACAATTATCTAAAAACAAGGAGTTGCTATCACGCAGCTCCATTATTATACGGGCAAAGATAACTGTTTTTATATGAAATCCATATCTTTGCAGATGGTTACTAACTATAAACATTTGACATAATGAATACTGCTACACTTAGCCCCGAAAAAGACCCTATGGGAACCGCTATTCACGAATATTTCACCAAAGGAAGAGCGGGAAAACTCCGTGTACACTCTTCTCAATTCGATGAAGATGAAATTCCTGTAAAAACTCTTTTTCGTTCATTCACTCAGATGCCTTCTCTCGAACAAGAAGCATTGCAATTAGCATCGGGCAAAATTTTAGATGTAGGTGGTGGCAGTGGTTGTCATTCGCTTGCCTTGCAAGATATGGGCAAAGAGGTTTGTGCAATAGATATTTCCCCTCTTTCGGTAGAGACTATGAAAAGACGTGGAGTACTCAACGCTCAAGTAGCCAATCTATTCGAACCTACTTTTACCGACACGTTTGATACGATTTTGATGTTGATGAACGGTTCGGGCATCATTGGCAAACTTGGTAATATGCCAGCCTTCTTTATCCGAATGAAACAATTGCTTCAACCCAACGGGTCGGTTATTTTAGACTCAAGCGACTTGAAGTATCTTTTTGAAGACGAAGATGGTAGTTTTCTTATCGATTTGGCCGGAGATTATTATGGTGAGATTGATTTTAGAATGGAGTATAAAAACATCCAAGGAGAAACATTTGATTGGCTTTACATCGACTTTCAAACCCTCAGTCTTTATGCGGCAGAATATGGATTTGAAGCCCAATTGCTAAAAGAAGGAGAGCATTACAACTACTTGGCACGCTTAACAAGAAAGCAGTAGCTGCTTAGATAAACAAAAAAGCTTTGGCTATGCAGCAAGTAAATTACAATTGCTGCATAGCCAAAGCCTTTTTGTATAAATATAACGGTAATATTATTTTAGCATCTCATTTATCTTATCCGTGAGAGCCGCAAACTCTTCTTCATTAAACAAGCGAGTAAGCATCACGATTTTTCCATCTTTCCCTATCAACACATTGCGTGTAATGCCCGATTTACGCAAAGCATATTTCGCAAAAATATCAGCGTTGGGGTCAAGTCCCATCGGATAAGTCACACCTGTAGATTTTGCAAACTCAATCACCACATCGAGTGGTTCGTCGCGATCGATACCAATCAAAGCAAAATCAGAATTGTTTTTATGTTTCAACCAAATGTCTTTTTCTATATAAGGCATCTCTTTGCGACATACACCACACCAACTTGCTGTAAATTGCAACATCACAACCTTGCCACGCAACGCACTTAAACTTATCTCTTTTCCATCGGTCAAAGCAATCGTAAAATCGGGGGCCATTTGTCCTACTTTCACAATATAACCAGTACTATCTGCCTCAGGATTGAGACTTACAATGTCTGCCGATGTCAAGTCGGTAACTTCTACTTGCGTGGGTTCGGCTGTTGGTTTGTTTGCACAAGATGAAAAACCCAACGCGACCAAAGCCAATCCAGCAATATTCAAAACTATTTTTTTCATTCTATTTTTGTTATCTAATTATTTGAAACAAAAATAGAAAAAAGAATTGATAGAACAACTCAGCAATAGGATAGATAAATATTTTTAGCTAAAACATTTGGATTTATCAAAATTACCACTACCTTTGCACCCGCAAAACAGTAATGCCTCTTTAGCTCAGTTGGCCAGAGCACGTGATTTGTAATCTCGGGGTCGTTGGTTCGAATCCGACAAGAGGCTCACTTTTCAGAAAACGCTTTTCATCATTGCAATGAAAAGCGTTTTTTTATTCCACCCTATCTGCACATTCTTTGTTTTAAATATATCTAAAGCAGTTTGTCAAAAACTGAAAAAGTGTACTTTTGCACCTCAATTTTCAATTAGTATTATTTTTTAATTCCAAAAGACAAATATGATTATCACAAAAGAAAAGAAGAACGATATTTTAGAGAGACTCGACGTACTATACAAAGAGCTTATCACATCAATGGATGGAGAAGAATTGGAAGTGATAGCTACCACCAACCGCAATGGAGAGGAAAAAGTAAAATTGGGGAATAAAGAGTTTAACAAATCGGATTTAATTGACCTTGATTTGAAAAAATTGAACGCATCAATCAGCCGTTTAGAAACAGAGCTGTCTATCTTGAAGAAAATATAAGCTTCAAAAACACTGTTATCCTATAAAGATGGGGCAAATGAATCGTATAATTCATTTGTCCCATCTTTTATATATCTATCATTTTAAACCTCATCTCATTGGCAACCAACATTTACCAACCAAAGCTGTGATAAAATTATAGAAAGCAATATACATTGCCAATACAGCACTGATTATACCACACACCGAACCAATATCTATCAAAGCTTTACATCCGCACCACACCCCAATCATTTTCAAGAAAAGAAGCAGTACTACAAAGACAAGCGTCACAGTAAGCACACGTGTTTTTTTCAAACTACCCAATGTAAGCATCAACGAAAAAACAGTCCACAAACACAAATACCAACCAGTTTCGAGCAAAGCAGGAGATTTTAGCAAACCAACACCTAATAGCAAAGACTCTACACCATTTGCAACCCAAAACAGTCCAAAGCAAGTAAAAGCAACCAGCCCAAACAAATCATTCCGCTGATTGCAAAACCAGCCACCAATAATTTGTCCTACTCCACCCAGAAAAATAGCAGTACCAATCATCATACTTGTCTCACCCCAAAAACCAAGAGAAGAGACATTGCCTAAAAAAGTAGCAAAAGCAAAAGCCCACAGCCCCAACACATCTGGGTTTATCTGCTTTTGAACTTCTATTCTTTCTTCTATTTCCATTACTTATTCTATTAGGTTACTCAATCTTTTCTACCATACAACAGCACCGTCAAACTAATTTCACCTTGCGCACCTGTAACGTGGATGGCTTCAATATCTGCCGTGGCCGAAGGCCCTGTATAGAATGAGCCATATTGATGCTCATTTAGTTTTAGCGTAGCATACGCTTCGTGCAACCCACTTTTTAGAGTTGCTCTATCAAGCAGCAAATATAAATCGGTAGAAAGTAGCGCAGCAGCGGCCAAACCAAGTGACTCATTTGTAACCCATACCGACCCCGTTTCTGCTACCCCAAGCACCCCTTCACCAATACAAATATCAACCCTATGCGCATCGTGTGGGTCTTTTAAATCGTTCAATACAATAGTTCCTGCATATTCAGGAATTGCCGAGAATATACATTTCGTACCCTTATCCAGCTGACTGTTCAGCCACTCTATTGCTTGCTCGCGCATGTCAAAACACTCAGCTTTTCCATCAAACCCTGTGAGATGTTGAATAAAGCTTGCTTGCAAGTCTCCGGGATAGGCAAACAAAGGCACATCGGGCAAATTTACCAAATGCGGTTTGCCATTTTTTATCTTTTCGAGAATAATATCTCTTGAATTTCTTATTTCCGTAGCCATAACACCCTACTCTTTATTATCAGTTTGTTGCTTCTGTTTTTGTTCTTTCTTATAATACTCACGAAATGTTTCTTGTGGTGCTTCGGGATTGGTATGCTCCGCCGCCCACGGATTGAGCTTGGAGTTGAGCAATACTTTTGGAATATGCTTCAACGCCGCCAAAGCCACTTTTTCGGCCCACACCAAGCGATATTCACTCTTCAACGCTTTCTCGCTCACATCCATTTCGAGACGATGCGCCAGCTGGTCTTCTTTCTTTTCCACAATTATGTCTCGCCAGCGGAACACAAGCGATGGAATGGGTACGTGTACAGGACAGACATTGCCACACGACCCACAGTGAGTACAAGCGTAGGGCAACTGCGCATAACGATGCAAATCATAACTCGGTTCGAGCACTATGCCAATAGGCCCCATATAGGGTGCATCATAGCTCAAGCCACCAGTGCGACGAAAGATAGGACAGGTATTTAAACAGGCCGAACAACGAATACACTTCAGCACATCCGAATATCCTGGAGTAGCAAGCCTATCAGTGCGTCCATTGTCTACTATGACAATGTGCATCTCTTGTCCTTGCCTTGGGCCGTGATAGTGCGAGGTGTATTGTGTGACGTGAAAGCCCAATGCACTGCGCGACAACAAACGAACGAAAAGAGGTACGTCCGAAGCACGAGGAATTAATTTTTCAATACCCACACTCACTACATACAATGGTGGGACATTGGCACTTATATCGGCGTTTCCTTCATTGGTACACACTACAATCCCCCCTGTTTCGGCAATAGCAAAATTTGCGCCACTCATCCCAGCATCTACTTTAATGTAGTTCTTTCGCATATCTTCACGCATCACACTATTCAGATAATGTGGATCATCGTTTTTAGGATCACTACCCATCTTTTCGGCAAATAGCTCAGCTACATCTCCTCGCAGCTTGTGTATAGCAGGCATCACAATGTGCGAAGCTCGTTCTCCACTCAACTGCTGAATGCGCTCTCCTAAATCGGCCTCAAATATCTCAATGCCTCGTTCGCCCATATACTCGCGCATACCACACTCGTCCATCAGCATCGATTTGCCTTTGGTCACTACTTTTACGTTGTGTTCTTTAAAAATGTTGTAAACAATCTCGTTGTGCTCATCACCGTCGATAGCCCAATGCACGTGAATGCCATTTGCAGTAGCGTTTTTCTCAAACTCTTCGAGATACACATCGAGATTGGACAAAGTATGACGTTTGATATTGGATGCAAGCAAACGCATTTGTTCCCACTCAGGAATCTGTTGCGCCACCTCATCACGACGCATACGAGCAGCCCACAAGCACTTGTCGTGACTTTTCCAATGGGCTGTATCTGCCAAAAACTTGGCTCCATTTTCTACTTGGTTTACCTGTTTCATAGTCTAAACGTCTCCATTAAGTATTTCAGAAATGTAATAGGTCTTTATATCAACTCCGTGCTTGTTGGCAATGCACTGCTGATGCAACAAGCAAGAGAAATCGGCAGAAGTGACATATTGCAATCCATTTCGCTGGTAGTCCGACACTTTATCCAGCCCCATTTGTCCGGCACAGCTTTTATCCCAAACAGAGAATGTGCCACCAAAACCACAGCATTCATCCCTCCGCTCGGCATAGGCCACTTCCAACCCATCTACCAGTTTCAATAAATCTTCTGTTTTAGAAAAGTTCGGTTCCATTAATTCGGTAGACCGGGCATGGCGCAGATAACGCAATGAGTGGCAACCATTGTGAAGTGCCACCTTGTGAGGGAAATGCGCCCAAGGCAATTTATCTACTTTCAGCACATCGTGCAAAAACTCCACCACATCATATATGGAATTGCGTACACGTTTGGTTTCTTCGGTCAAAGCTTCCGTTTCAAACAAGGTGCGAAACTGGTCGGTGCAGATGCCCGATGGTATCACCACGTAATCGTATTGAGCAAACAGCTCGGCAACATTTTTTTCCATCGCACAAGCCTTTTTCTGGTAGCCCATATCATAGAGCGGCAATCCACAACAAGCAGCTTGCTCTATAAAATGAACATCCACATCAAAACGTTGGAGTAATCGATAGGTAGAGATAGCTGCTTGTGGTGCAAGAGCATCTACATAGCAAGGTACAAAATATCCTACTTTCATTTCAGGGTTTTATTTAGATTTATTCAATGCACTTCTTCTGTTGATTGATGCAACTTATATAAAACACGATGAAAAAGCATTTGGTTTAAAAGTAATGAATTCGCTTGCCAAAGGTAGGTATCACATACTCCATTTATCAGCTATTAACAGCCCATTTAGTTCCACCGCCTTGAAACAAAAGTTTCTCCCCCTTGAAACTAAAGTTTCGCCTTGTTGAAACTAAAGTTTCGCCTTGTTGAAACTAAAGTTTCAAGAGCTTGAAAACAGTGAAACTTTGTGATAACCTGAAATGGGTTGTCACAATACAGCCTTATCCCTATTATTGGTTGACAAGATTTATTTTAATCCCTGGTTTTAGTTGTCTGCCTTATACCTTATTCCTAAGAAAGGTTAGCTTTTATATTATAAATGAACAGAGTAAAGAGAAGTTGTAGCGGTGTGAAAAACTGAGTAAGAAAAAAAAGAAAAAGACAATAATGCTTACTCCTAATTTTATAAAAATATATAAGTTTGGAGCAAGCATTGTTTTATCATCGAGTCCCTATATAAAGGAAAATCATACCAATCAAAATCAAAGCCAAATCGATGGCTTTGCTACGGAGGTTTTTCTCGTGAAACACCATCGCACCAAAAGCGAAGGAGACAATGACACTACCACGGCGAACCATAGACACAATAGAAATCATCGAATCTTGATAGCTCAACGCATAGAAATAAACAAAATCGGCCGCACACAAAAATATAGAAATCAGAATAATAGTCCACTCCCAACGAAAAGGTGTGGTTGTTTTTCGTTTGGGCCACCAAAGGAGTGCCAAAATAGGACACATTATAAATACTTGATAAATGTTGTACCACGACTGCACCAGCATCGGATGAAGCTGCTTCATCAGATACTTGTCGTAAAGCCCACTTATCGCACCCATTATAGCCGCCATCACGATAAACAGTATCCATTTGTTTTTACTGAAGTTGATACCCTCTTTTTTTCCCGAACGACTGAGCAAGAAAAAAGAGAAGATAGCAAGCAATACACCAATCCATTGATACAAATTGAGCCGTTCGCCAAAAATAAGCATTGCCCCCACAAGTACCATCACAGGGCGAGTAGCATTGATAGGCCCAACAATGGTGATTGGCAAATGCTTCATTCCAAAATAGCCAAATATCCAAGATGAGAGTACAATAAAAGATTTTAATAAGATAAACTTATGAACCTCCCAGCCAGCAGAGGGTACATAGAACATACTGTCGGGAGAGATGCCCACACCTGCTGCCGAAAGCAAGATAAAAGGAAGGAAAATGAGACTTGAGAATATTGTGTTTAAACCCAGTACAGGCAATACAGCATTATTTTGTAGAGCTTTCTTTTTGAACACATCGTAAAAACCAAGTAAGGCTGCCGACGTGAAAGCAAGTAATAACCACATAGAATTTTAAGTTTATGAATTAGCAAATATGTCATCGCGATAGCCTACATCGACTAAGAAAAGCCCTTTTGCATCGGCCGAATGTCCTGCTTCGCAGCGATCTTTTTGCTCTATCACGTCACGAAACTCTTCGATAGTTTTCAACCCTCTACCCACCTCAAACAATGTGCCCACTATGGCACGCACCATATTGCGCAAAAAACGGTCGGCCTTGATAGTAAACACCCAGGTATGTTCATCTTCTTGCGTCCAAGCAGCGTGCATAATACGACAATTGTTGGTTTTTGCAGCCGTGTGCAGTTTGCTAAAGCTTGTAAAATCGGTGTAATCGAACAAGGTAGCTGCCGCTTCGTTCATCTTCTCAAAGTTCAAAGCAAAAAAAGGACGAGCGGCATAAAGTCTATTAAATGGATATTTGACAGTAGTGACGTAGTATTTGTAAGTGCGCGAAGTAGCATCGAAACGAGCGTGAACCGTAGGCTTTACTTCACAAACCTTGAACACAGAAATATCGCGAGGGAGCATTCGATTGAGTTTGGTAGTCACTAATTGAGTATCAAGTAGAGTTTCAGAATCGAAGTGTGCCACCATTAGCGATGCGTGAACTCCCGTATCGGTTCGTCCAGCTCCTATCACCTCTACATCTCTTTGCAAGAAGGTAGATAAAGCTTTCATAAAGCATTCTTGTACGCTGATTCTGTCGGGTTGTATTTGCCAACCGTGGTAGTTGGTGCCATCGTAGGCAAGGTAAATAAAATATCTATGCACAACTATTAATCTTTCAAACTATTTTTATGAAGCGCAAAGATAACGGTTTTTAAAGTCGCAGTTCGTTTTTTATGATTATAAAAACTATTTTTGCGATGAAATTAAGCATTATTGAAACAGAATGAATCGAAATAAAACAGGCTTGCTGGTAATAGGATTAACTTTTGCCACATTGACAGGTTGCACTTCAAAAGAAAAAGAGTTGCCAATGAAAATGAATGAGCCAAGAAATATTCGCGGTGTGGTGAGTTACAAACGTTCGTTTAATGATTTAAACAAGGTTCATCTCGACGCAGCCCAACGCATTGGGATAAAACCAGTAGACAGCAGAGAAGAGGCCGATTTATCGATTGACAAGCTCTGTCATATCCAAAGCAACCCTTTATTTCACGTCGATTCTTTAATCCATTCCATTCCTTACTTGGTTCCTCCTGCCAATGTATTGTTAGAAAACATTGGGCAAAACTTCTTGGACTCACTTACCGCCAAAGGATTAAACCCTTACAAAGTCATTGTTACCTCAGTGCTTCGCACCACACACGATGTTAAGCGATTGAAAAAAAAGAATGTGAACGCAACTCTTAACTCAGCTCATTTTTATGGCACAACATTTGACATTAGCTGGAAGCGATTTCAGAAAATAGAAGACCCCAAAGGCAGACCACTTGAAGAGGTTGGTTCGGACACTTTAAAATTGGTTCTTTCGGAAGTGTTGAGAGATATGAAAAAAGAGAATCAGTGCTATATAAAATATGAGTTGCAACAAGGATGTTTTCATATTACAGCAAGATAAACGTTATTCAATCGAAATAATCAATAGTAACTTCGCATAGTATGCAAACCTTTCATTAAATTTGCAGATATTTTTCTTTAATATAACCCGATGATAGAAAAGATAATTGTTCTCGAAGATATTGATCCTGTTGTTTTTTATGGAGTAAACAACGCCAATATCCAATTATTAAAAGCACTCTACCCAAAACTTCGCATTGTGGCTCGTGGCAATGTGATTAAAGTATTGGGTGATGAAGTTGAAATGTGCGCATTCGAAGAGAATATTTTGAAACTCGAAAAATATTGCGCCGAATACAACTCTTTGAAAGAAGAGGTGATTATTGATATAGTAAAAGGTAACGACCCCCAAAGTGAAAAAACGGGAAACGTCATTGTGTTTAGCGTGACGGGAAAGCCTATCATCCCACGAAGCGACAATCAACTGAAATTAGTAGAAGGCTTCCGTAAAAATGATATGGTTTTTGCTATCGGGCCAGCAGGTTCGGGCAAAACATATACCGCCATAGCACTTGCGGTGCGTGCATTAAAGAATAAAGAAATCAAGAAAATCATATTGAGTCGCCCTGCCGTAGAAGCTGGCGAAAAACTGGGCTTCCTTCCTGGTGATATGAAAGAAAAAATAGACCCTTATCTGCAACCACTCTATGATGCGCTCCAAGATATGATTCCAGCAGCGAAACTAAAGGAATATCTCGAACTGAACATCATACAGATAGCCCCACTTGCCTTTATGCGCGGACGTACGCTAAACGATGCCGTGGTAATATTGGATGAAGCGCAAAACACAACTGCCCAACAAATTAAGATGTTTCTCACCCGTATGGGGATGAATACAAAAATGATTGTCACAGGTGATATGACACAAATTGATTTACCTCCTTCGCAAGTGTCGGGCTTGGTACAAGCTTTGCGAATACTAAAAGGAGTGAAAGGCATTAGCTTTATCGAACTTGGAAAGAAAGACATCGTTCGCCATAAATTAGTAGAACGTGTAGTGGACGCTTACGAAAAGTTTGATAAAGAGCAGAAGACCGAACGAGACCGCAAGAAAGCGGAGGCAGCAGAAAATAACAAGCAATAAATTTTCATTATAATAGCTAAAGTTAATAATTAGATGAAAGCATTAACGAAAACAGATTTTAATTTTCCGGGACAAAAAAGCGTATATCACGGTAAAGTACGCGAGGTTTACAACATCAATGGAGACACTTTGGTAATGGTGGCAACCGATCGTATTTCGGCATTCGATGTAGTGCTTCCTGAAGGTATTCCCTACAAAGGACAAATGTTGAACCAAATTGCAGCTAAGTTTTTGGATGCAACTACCGATATTTGCCCCAACTGGAAACAAGCCACCCCCGACCCGATGGTGACAGTAGGTGTGCTTTGCGAGGGCTTCCCTGTAGAAATGATTGTGCGTGGCTACTTATGTGGTAGTGCTTGGCGTGCCTACAAAAATGGTGTACGCGAAATCTGTGGTGTGAAACTTCCCGAAGGTATGCGTGAAAACGAAAAATTCCCAGAGCCAATTGTGACTCCCACAACTAAAGCAGAAATGGGACTTCACGATGAAGATATTTCAAAAGAAGAAATTCTGAAACAAGGACTTGCAACTCCTGAAGAATATGAAATACTTGAGAAATATACGCTTGAACTTTTCAAACGTGGAACAGAAATTGCAGCCGAGCGTGGATTGATATTAGTAGATACTAAATATGAGTTTGGCAAACACAATGGCATCATCTACTTGATGGACGAAATACACACTCCCGATTCAAGCCGCTATTTCTATAAAGATGGCTATGAACAACGTTTTGAAAAAGGTGAGCCACAAAAACAATTATCTAAAGAGTTTGTGCGCGAATGGTTGATGGAAAACGGTTTTCAAGGAAAAGAGGGACAAACAGTGCCCGAAATGACTCCCGAAATTGTGCAAAGCATCAGCGAGCGATACATTGAACTTTACGAAAATATTACAGGAGAGAAGTTTGTAAAAGAAGATACAAGCAACATTGCGCAACGTATCGAAAAGAACATTACAGACTATCTAACGAAATAAAAAAACAATGAATTACGCCCAAGAAAACATCAAACCATACAATCAAGAGGGTGAAAAAAGCGTGCAGGTAGAGCAAATGTTCGATAACATAGCTCCCGACTATGACAAGCTGAACCATACTCTTTCGATGGGAATAGACAAAAATTGGAGACGGAAAGCCATTAATTGGCTACGCCCTTTTGCCCCTAAACGGATTATGGATGTAGCGACTGGAACGGGAGATTTTGCAATTCTTGCAGCTCGCACATTGCAACCCGACCAATTGATTGGCACAGATATTTCGGAAGGAATGATGGATATAGGACGTAAGAAAGTAGAAAAAGCAGGTCTATCGGGCAAAATCTCTTTTGCCCGAGAAGACTGTACTTCCCTCTCATTTGCTGATTGTCAGTTTGATGCTATCACAGTAGCATTTGGAATACGAAACTTTGCCAATTTAGACCAAGGACTGTCTGAAATGTGCAGAGTGCTTACCTCTGGTGGCCATTTAGTAATACTTGAGCTTACTACTCCAGAAAAGTTTCCGATGCGACAAATGTTTGCCATCTACTCAAAGCTCATAATCCCCACCCTCGGCAAGTTGCTTTCAAAAGACAACAAAGCCTACCATTACTTGCCGCAAACAATCAAGGCTTTCCCGCAAGGAGAGGTTATGAAAAAGGCTATTATTAAGGCTGGATTCAATCGGGTAGAGATTAAATCACTCACTTTTGGAATCTGTACGCTATATACTGCCACCAAATAATTTTACCCCCAACACAAGACTTATGGAAAAATACGGTTTAATTGGTTATCCGCTAAAACACTCTTTCTCCAAAGGATATTTCAACGAGAAGTTTGAATCAGAAAAGATTGATGCTGAATATATAAACTTTGAAATACCAACTATCAAAGATTTTAAGAATGTAATTAATGACAACCCCGACCTAAAAGGGTTGAATGTTACAATTCCATACAAAGAACAAATTATTCCTTATCTCGATGCGTTAAGCCCCGATGCACAAAAAATAGGTGCTATCAATGTTGTTAAGATTGATTGTGACAACAAAGGGAAAGTTCGCCTGACTGGGTATAATTCGGATATTATCGGCTTTGTCGAATCCATCCAACCGCTATTGCTTCCTATCCATAAGAAAGCATTGATATTGGGGACGGGCGGTGCATCGAAAGCCGTATTTCACGGATTACAAAAATTAGGCATTGAAGGCAAATTTGTGTCTCGAACCGCCAAATTTGGAATGTTTACCTACGAAGAGTTGAACAAAGAGATTTTAGAAGAATACAAAATTATTGTAAACTGTACCCCCGTAGGTATGTATCCCAAAGTAGATGAGTGTCCTGATATTCCTTATCAACATCTCACTTCGGAGCATCTACTTTATGATTTACTATACAATCCTAATACAACCCTTTTTATGAAGAAAGGAGAAGAGCAAGGAGCGGTCACTAAAAATGGCTTAGAGATGCTACTATTACAAGCTTTTGCCGCTTGGGAAATATGGCATAGGTAGTATACTTATTAAATTACATAATACGAATGCGTTATGAAAAGGAATGGAAAAAGATGGCTCACAACTGTTAGCATCGTGATTGTAGTATTGTTTAGCATTGTGCTTGGTGGCAGTTCTTATTTAGTGAAGTACGCCTTACGCCCTCTTGCTGATATAGAGCGAAAAAATGCCAAATCGTATGAGTATATGTTCACCGAATATCCTTTCCTACAACCGTGGGTAGATAGTTTGACACAAGTGAGCGCATTACGCGATACATTTATAATCAATCCCGAAGGCATTTGGCTACACGGCTATTATGTAAAAGCAGCTAAACCAACCAATAAAACAGCAACCATCGTACACGGATATACCGACAATGCCATCCGTATGCTGATGATTGGTTATCTATACAGCCATCATCTGGGTTATAATATATTATTGCCCGATTTACATTATCAAGGACAAAGTGGCGGCTCGGCAGTGCAAATGGGCTGGAAAGACCGATTGGATGTGATGCAATGGATGCACGTAGCCAACGATTTATTCAAAGGCGACAGCATCGAAACACAAATGGCTGTACACGGCATCTCAATGGGAGGCGCAACCACAATGATGGTATCGGGAGACCAGCAGCCCTCTTTCACTAAATGTTTTGTTGAAGATTGTGGATATACCAGTGTATGGGATGAATTTACCTATCAATTAAAAGAAGATTTTCATTTACCCCCTTTTCCTTTATTGTATGTAGCCGATTGGATTTGCAATAAAAAGTATGATTGGGGATTTAAAGAAGCTTCTGCGCTTAATCAAGTAAAGAAAGCTACACTTCCAATGCTTTTTATTCACGGTGGCGATGATCATTATGTGCCCACTTCAATGGTGTATCCGCTTTACGAAGCCAAATGCGAACCTAAAGAGTTGTGGATTGCACCCGGTTCGGCACACGCAATGTCGTACAGAGATCACGAAACTGAATATACCGAAAAAGTGAAGAACTTTGTAGGTAAATACATCAATTGATTTTAATGAAACGATTTTATTTTTTCACTCTCTTATTTATTACTATCTGTACTTCTGTATTGGGTGCAGATAAGACTTATACAGTAGACAACATACCCAAAGTGCGTTTACAAAACAAAATGCGCTATGTGAGTGACCCAGAGAATATTCTTTCGCTTGCTGCACGCGATAGCATAGATAGAATGCTTTATCAATTGGAGCAGAAAACAGGCATTGAGACCGTGGTTATTGTAGTACCTTCAATTGGAAATGAAGAGTGTTTTGACTTTTCGCACAATGTGCTCAATAAATGGGGAGTTGGTAAAAAAGAAGCAAGCAACGGACTGGTTATTTTATTAGTGACTGACCAACGCTGTGTGCAATTTTATACAGGTTACGGATTGGAAGGTGATTTGCCCGATGCTATCTGCAAACGTATTCAGACGCAAGATATGATTCCTTATCTAAGAAATGGAGATTGGAATCAAGGAATGGTGGCTGGAATACGTGCAGTGTGCCAACATCTTGACGGAACTGCTCCCGTTGTGGCAGAGAGCGAAGATGATGATGCAATTTGGATTACTCTACTTTTTATGGGTATCATCGTTATAGCAACCATGGTAAGCCTGTTTGTCGAATGGATAAAATCTCGTTGTCCTAAATGTGGTAAGCACAAGCTACAACGGACAAGCAGCCTACTTATATCTCAAGGTAATGGAGTAAAAATAGAAGATGTGACCTACACTTGTCGCAATTGTGGGGAAAAGGTCATTCGTCGTCAACGCTCTACGTATGACAACAATCACGGGAGAGGTAGAGGCGGTGGTGGCCCTATTATTGGCGGTGGTTTTGGCAGAGGCGGAGGCTTCGGTGGTGGCGGTTTTGGAGGCGGAAGCTTCGGTGGCGGCTCTGGCGGTGGCGGAGGTGCTGGCTCGCGTTTTTAAGTAATAGAAAACAAAAAAATATTAAATTCATTTCTAAATAACACAACAAGATTATGAAAAAATCAGTTCTTATCATTATCGCAGTAGCAATTATTTTGATAATATGGGCAGTAAGCTCATACAACGGTTTGGTGAATATGGAAGAGGGTGTCAATGGGCAATGGGCTAATGTGGAAACGCAGTATCAACGCAGAGCCGACTTAATCCCTAATTTAGTAAGTACAGTAAAAGGATATGCTGCTCACGAAAGCGAAACACTTGAAGCTGTTGTGGCTGCTCGTAGCAAAGCTACTCAAATTACCGTAGATGCAAATGATTTAACTCCTGCGAAATTGGCTGAATATCAAAAGGCACAAGGAGCTGTATCATCGGCATTGGGTAAACTACTTGCTATTCAGGAAAACTATCCAGACTTAAAGGCTAATCAAAACTTCTTGGAACTACAAGCGCAGCTTGAAGGAACAGAAAACCGAATTAATGTGGCTCGTACCAATTTCAACAACTCTGCAAAAGAGTACAATGCCGCCATTCGTCGTTTTCCCAACAGTCTGTTTGCAGGAATGTTCGGATTTGAAAAACGTGGATATTTTGAAGCTGCCGAAGGTGCAAGCCAAGCTCCAGTGGTACAATTCTAAGAATAGAGATTATTCTTTTTGAATACAAAGAAAATGGGTTGAACTTTTCATTAGTTCAACCCATTTCTTTATATCTCCTTAGTGTTAGAGTATTGATTTGGCTATACCCATTTCCAAACCTCTCAGCTCGGCAAGACCACGCAAACGTCCCAAACAAGAATAACCTGGATTGGTTGTTTTCTTCAAATCGTCTATCATCTGGTGTCCGTGATCAGGACGCATAGCAATAGAGCATTGACGACGTTGTTGAAGCAACAAAAGGTTTTTCATTACACCATACATATCTACATCGCCTTCCAAGTGGTTTGCTTCATAAAAATTGCCTTCCGCGTCGCGTTGAGTACTGCGCAGATGTACAAAATTGATTCTATCGCCCAATCGCTCCATCATTCCAGCCAAATCATTATCGCCTCTTACACCAAACGAGCCAGTGCAAAGACAAAGTCCATTCGACTCATTGGGCACAGCAACTATCAATTTATTGAAATCCTCTTCGGTACTCAAAATACGAGGCAACCCCAAAATAGCATAAGGAGGATCATCTGGATGAATCACCAACTTCACCCCTACCTCATCGGCCACAGGAGCTATTTCTTTTAAGAAAAACACAAGGTTGGCACGAAGCTTCTCTGCATCAATCTCTTCGTAACGATCGAGAGCTTCCTGAAACTGCTCCACCGTGAAGCTCTCTTCCGAACCAGGAAGTCCTGCTATCATATTGCGAGTGAGCAACTGCTTATCGGCTTGACTCATTTGTTCAAAGCGTGCAGTTGCTTTTGCTATCTCTTCGGGAGTGTAATCTTGCTCTGCATTTGGGCGTTTCAATATAAACAAATCGAAAGCCACAAAAGCTGCTTTTTCAAAGCGCAACGCTTTCGATCCATCGGGCATTGTATAAGCAAGATCGGTGCGCGTCCAGTCGAGAACAGGCATAAAATTGTAAGTCACCACATAGATGCCACAAGCTGCCAAATTACGCAAAGATGTTTTGTAATTCTCGATATAGGTCAGATAGTCGCCTGTTTGTGTTTTAATATGTTCGTGCACAGGCACACTTTCCACTACCGACCACACAAGTCCTGCATCTTGAATTATTTTTTTACGCTTCTCTATCTCTTCTACAGTCCACACCTCACCATTGGGAATGTGGTGCAAAGCGTGTACCAATCCAGTGGCACCAGCTTGCTTAATATCCGAAAGACTTACTGGATCGTTGGGACCATACCAACGCCAAGTTTGTTCACATAAATACATAATATCTTATTTATAAATTTCTCAGGTTCTAATTATTAAATAGAAAAAGCGTCAAATCCACCATCGACAACAGCAACCGTACCAGTCACAAACTTAGAAGCATCACTGATGAGATATTGAATTGTACCATACAAATCTTCGGGTTCGCCAAAGCAACCAAAAGGAGTATGAGCAATAATTGTTTTAGCACGATCGGTAAGTGTGCCATCGAGATTAGTCAATAAAGTGCGATTCTGCTCTGTTAGGAAAAACCCTGGAGCGATAGCGTTTACACGAACCCCTTTACCATACTTCACAGCCATTTCAGTTGCCATATACTGAGTATAATTGTTGATAGCAGCTTTTGCTGCACCATATCCCATCACACGTGTCAATGGACGCAACGACGACTCTGAGCTAAAGTTTACAATAACACCTACTTTTTTTTCGGCCATTACAGCAGCAAACACCTGCGTTGGAAGCACTGTGCCTAAAAGGTTCAAATCGACTACTTTGCCGAAAGCTTCCATATCTACATCAAAAAAAGTTTTGTCGGGGGGAATCGTAGCACCAGGCATATTGCCACCTGCTGCATTCAGCAACACATCAATTGTGCCATATTTGGCAATTATCTCAGCCTTGTTGCTTTCGAGCACTTCTCTATCGAGCACATCACAATAAAGATACAAAGCATCTCCGCCTTCTTTGGTTATCCTCTCTACCAGCTGGTTTCCTTTTTCTTTATTACGTGCCAAAATCACAACTTTGGCACCCTCCTGAGCCAAATAGGTAGCAATGCCGCCACCCAACACACCAGTACCACCAGTGATGACTATCACTTTATTTTTTACGCTAAATAAGTCATTCATTTTCTATTGTTTTTATGGTTCTTAATTCGGTTATATCAGTACAATGACGTAAAAAGAGAATGGTTGTAACTATTCTATTGACAGAGTATATTATAATATACTAAAAGCCAGCGTGTGCGTTAACAACTATCGGATGCAAAAATAGAGTTAATAGTGCATAACACAAAAATAAAACAAAGCATTTATACCCCATCAGCAAACAAATATTCAGCTATAAGTGAACAAGTAGCCTTTTTAAACCTTATATCAAAAAGGAGTTGAATAAAAATAGAAATTATGAAACGTATTTGCAAGATAATTGATTTAAAAGGCAATCAACCAATACAAGAAATAGATTTGAGTAAAATCTCATCTTATAGTGAGTGGATAGACTCGATTGATTATGGAAGTATGCTTGTTTTTCAAGCCACCAATAATCACGACAAGGTGGTGGTGATGTGTCCTGGTGGAGGACTATTAAAAATCAATATGCAGCACGAGGGTTATGACTTTGTTCAATGGTTTAACAATCAAAACATCACTTTCGCCATTCTAAAATATCATTTGCCTGCTGATAATCGACTTGCTACACTCAACGATGCTCTATTGGCTATTCAAAGCATCCGTCAAATGTATCCAGAAATCAACCAAGTAGGTATAATGGGCGCATCAATTGGGGGTTATTTGGCCGCTCACGCTGCAATTTATGGCACAAATGACACAAAAATTGATTTTCAGATACTAATGTATCCTGTGATAAATATGCAAAATCAATGGGTACATCTCCCGTCGCGCGAACGTTTATTTGACAAAGAGCAAAATGAAGCAGAACAGATAGAACGTTCATTAGAATATCAAATAGGGCAATCTACCCCACCCGCTTTCATTGTTGCTGCTACCGACGACCCCATTGTGTCACCAATCAACAGCATTCGCTATTGTGAATATCTGATTAGCAATAATATTCCTACCTCATTTCATCTATATCCTTTGGGAGGACATAGTTTTGGATTTAATGATTTTATTTATAAAAAGGAGTGGCTCAATGAATTGAGTAAATGGCTTTCTATATTCTAATAGAGCCATACGTGCAATATAATTCAAGCAGGTTAATATCAAATATTAAAACAATTCACTACTTTTGCACTATATTTAACATAAAAAAATACGAATCGCATAAAAATAAAATACAACCAATGCATAAAACGTTTATACCTGGGATTCTTTTACTGTTTACATCAGTTTTGTCAGCACAAACTGTTGTTGTAGAATCCGTGTTAACTGATACCATTGCTAAGAAAACAAATAAGAAAAACTTTTTTGTTTCGGCAATCAACTTCATCATCGGTGAGTGCGACACAGCCTATGTAGCCCCAAACAAATATGAGTTTGCAATAATGACCACCTATTACAACAACAATGAATATTATTCCATTCGAAGCACTGACCCCAAAACACAACACTTGCGTTTCTCGCCACGTCCCAGCAATAAGATTGGTTTTTATGTGGGATGGCGATTTATTTTCTTAGGATGGTCGTTTGATGTAAATGACGCATTTCACAAAAAAAAGGGACAAAAAAATGGAACAAACTTTGAACTTAGCTTATACAGTGCTCGTTTTGGCGTAGACCTTATTTATCAAAAAACAGGCAACGATTATATAATACATAAAGCAAAAGGGTTTAGCAATGTTTTGCCGCCTGGGTATAAAGTTAATTTTGATGGATTGAATGTAGATATGAAAGGTATAAACCTTTATTATATGACCAACAACAAGCATTTCTCATACCCAGCCGCTTACAGTCAAACAACCCAGCAAAAGGTTAGTTGTGGCTCGGGCATCATCGGACTATCTGTTTCTACTCACAATCTACATTTCGACTACGATAAGCTACCCTTGGATATTCGCGAAAATATGAATCCCGATATGAAGGTTAACCATATTAAATATACCAACATCAGTCTAAGTGCTGGATATACTTTCAACTGGGCTATCACCGAAAACGTTTTGGCAAACATATCTGCCAGTCCTATTTTAGCTTATAAACTATCGGAGGTATCAAGCATTCAAAACGATATTGAAAAAGGGTTTTTCAAGAAATTCAACATCGATTTGTTGTTGCGTGCGGGATTGGTCTACAATAATGGAAAATACTTTGTAGGCACATCTTTTGTAGGAAGGAATTTTGGATATAAACAAAAGAACTTTTCCCTCAACAATGGTTATGGCACTCTCCAAGTATATGCAGGATTTAACTTCTGGCTAAAAAAGCAATATCGCAATGATAAACATAAGAAAGAGTGGTAATAAAAACAGCATATAAGCTATATTGTTTTTTATTATCACTGAATAACGATTATCACAGAAAAATTACTCACCGCTCATTTGTCCAAGCAAATCATAAGAAGGAGTGAAAAACAGAGTACCTGTAACAGGTGTGCTAAAATCGAGTAAGCGATCGGTGTTTCCTATCGGATCGCCTATAAACATATTTTCAAGCATTTTGCGTGTAGTGCTGAACGAGCGAGCATAA
The DNA here is from genome assembly GCA_947074275.1 of uncultured Bacteroides sp. Classification (GTDB taxonomy): domain Bacteria; phylum Bacteroidota; class Bacteroidia; order Bacteroidales; family Bacteroidaceae; genus Bacteroides. The sequence continues at coordinate 14,551 of CAMTPA010000005.1, read as the reverse complement.
CCTATAAAATAAGTACCATATTCGTGTGTAGAGGTATTGGCAAAGGGGATGTTAGCACGAACTATCTTCAATTCATTACCATCGGCATCTTCTATATTGGTCACTTTATTGTGCGCATTTATAGGTTTTTCTTCATCTGTAAGCTCTACATCATTAAATTTGTGTCGGCCAATCACCTTCTCTTGCTCTTCAACAGGTAGTTTATTCCAACCGCTCATATCGTGAATGTATTTTTGCACAAACAAGTAGCTACCCCCCTTGAATACAGGGTCTTCATCGCCTATCATGGCAAAATCGAACGGGTTTAAATCCACATTGGGGTTTTCCGTTCCATCTACAAAACCAATAATCGCTTTTCCATCCATATAACGAAAACCGTGTGTTTCATCAATTGCTTCTACCACATCGCCCAATTTCATTTCGATGATTGTGGCAAACTCGTGACAATATCCCATCTGATTGGCACGAATGTGAAATATCAAATCACCTGGGGTAGAGACAGCTGTATGCGCTCCACCTGATATGGGTTTGAACTCTTCCAGCTCTTTGGGAATGCCTATACTGGTAAAAAAGCGTTGCCAAGCTTTCGCACCAAAGCCAATGGTGGCACTAAACTCCGAATTAGGAAAACGATTGAGCATACTGCGCATATAAGCCGAAAAATTATCACAGAAATCTTTAATTCTTTCATCTGCTCCTTCTACATTTTTTATATTGTAGACAATAATAATGACATTTTCGCCTGGATGTGCTGTAACCGATTGTGGAAAAAACTTAAAATTTGAATTCATAACTAAATATTATTAATGTTTATATGTATTTGTTGATACTACTATATAAACATTTATGCAAATAAAAAGTTTTAAGAATCGACGTATAAAGCACTTAGATTACCACGACCTCACTACGAGAATTGTCAACCCTACGAACTTGAATTTGTGTTCTAATACGCTCGCGCAAACCTTCCATATGGCTAATCACTCCCACACGCTTGCCATTCATCTCGTGCAAACGTTCCAACGTATCCATCACAGTGTTGAGATAGTCGCCACTCAACGTGCCAAACCCTTCATCAATAAACAATGTATCTACCGAAAAGCCATTTTGATTGAGCGACGATAAGCCCAAAGCCAAAGATAAAGAAACAAGAAAACTCTCTCCGCCCGACAAGTTGGAAGTGCCACTCAAAGACGCTTGATACAAATCGCGAACAAGGATAGTAAGCGACCCAGCCTGACATTCCAACTGGTATCGCTCAGTCAGCTGCCGAAGATAGAAATTGGCTTTTTGCAACAAATGATCTAAAACAAAGCTTTGCGCTATTTTACGAAACTCACGTCCATCACTTCCGCCAAAATCCTTGCGTAGCTTATCCCAAAGTTCAAAATCAGCACGTAGCTTCTCTATTATCACCATCTTACCTTGAATCGATACAGTTTTTTGCTCATCATCCTGCAAGCGATTTTTCATCTCACCTATCGACTGGTTATGAGATTCAATTGCTCCATCCATCTCTTTCAGTTGCAAAGTCAAAGCCTCAATGCTTTCAGTTTCGTCAATTACAGGTTTCGATTGTTGATGACTTAAAACTTGTTCTTCTATCTGCTTAAAAGCTCCTTGAGCAAGTGCTTGTTCAGTCAGCACACTTTGTTGGTACTTCTTATCTTGCTCCACCGTTTCATATCGTGTCAGTTCCATTAGGCGTTCTTCGTTTATCAGCGGATGGAGTTCATAAAACTGTTTCAAAGTATCTTCTGCTTTATACACCTCTTCGTTTACATTCCGAATGTCTTGTTTCAGTAAGCTAACGTCTGTCTGCAAACGACTGCTGAAATTGACTATATCGGCCAACTTTTCACTCCTATTTCCTTCTGAACGTTTCCACGATGGAAAAACCTCATCAATTGTGATGAGTGAATTCTTTGTATTTTCAATCGTCGTTTGCAGTATGCCCAATTCATTGATAAGCTTTTTGCAAGTTTCGGTTGCCACAGCATATTCATCCGATTGTTTGGTAAGCCGTTCAATAAATAGTTCTGGGCTATTATCCCACAAAGCTATCCAAACGGACTCATCCCACATAATCAACCTTTTAGCCTCATCAAAACTATTGTTTTTATTTTGCAGCGCAGTTCCTATCAACTCTTCCTGCGTTTTTATTTTATTATTGAGTTCATTTAGTTTATCCCTCTCATCTATTGTACGCTTGCTTGCATCATCCAAAACAGATTGAAACTTTCTTTCCTTTATTTGAAGTGCATTAAGCTCTTTTTGAATAGCCTCCACACGCACCAATTGCTCACGCACCAAGGTACTCTGCAACTCTAAATCATTCAATTTAGAAATAGCAATCTCTTTGGTTTCAAAGCCCATAAATTGAATCTTCGCTGCACTACACAACTCTAAAACCACCTTTTTTTGCTCATTATACTCTTTGATAGCTTCGCTAAGTTTTGTTTCATTTTTCAATAAAAGAGCTTCGCTACTTTCTATTTTATTGTTATGCGTTTGCAGGCTTACATTCGCCTCTTGCATCGCTTTGAGTTTGTTCCCCAAATCTGTTTGATAAGGTTGTAAAAGCGAAACAAACGTTTCATCCTTAAGCAACTCGTTGATTTGATGTCCACAAACGGGACAATTATCGCCTACTACAAGCTGATGCCGAATCTCTTCTACCCGTTTTTGAGTGCCTAATTCTACCTTGTCATAAAGTCTTTTTGCTTCATTGTAGGCCGCCTGTTTCAAACGAACATCTTCCTTGATTTGAGAAGTAGTCTTAAAAAGCTCTTTGCATTTGTCGCTCTCCTCTTTTTGCTCATCTTTTGTTTTCTCTAAAGTTGTATTTTTATCATTTAACCTTTCAAGTGCTGTCGATAGCACGTTTAAGTTTTCTTTAAGTATCGATAAATCCTTTTCTTGTACTTTTATTTGATCCACTTTCATAGCAAGCAGTTCATCATTTTTTGCATTAGTAGCTTTCTGTATATCTTTCATCAAGCTGATTTGCTCTTGATGATATTTAGTAGCCTTTTCCGTTTGCTCAATCAAATATGGTTGCTGATTAATTAATTCCTTTCTTATTCTATCCGCATCACTCACTTGCTTGTCAAAACGACATACAGCTTTTAAGTGATTGATGATTGTTTGTCCTTGCTCAAACATCAAGCGCAGATTTTCTTGCTCCATCAAATACTTTTCAGTCTCTATTTTCAATCTTCCCAGTTCGTTGGCTTTACTTTTCAGATACAAAAAACCGCTGCATAGTTTATAGAAATCGTTGCGAAGAACCACTTCACGCTGTGTATTATTAATCTGTTTTTTTCTATTCTCGCCCAAATCAACCAAAGCTTTCCGAACCTCTTTTGAAGCTTCCCAATCGACTATATATTGAGCCATAATTTTGTATTTATCCGATTCTACTTCTTGTTGGAGTTTTGCCACCTTTTGCTTTAACTCATTTTTTTGTTCGTTCAGTTCTCCACTTCTCTTCAACCAACCTCTTTTCGACTCCACCCCTTCTTTATTTTCTTTTAGCGAAGCAATTGTTATTCCCTGTTTCTTTATCTGGGTATACAAAGTCTCTTTTTCTTCCTCGGTAAACAGTTTAATAGATGAAATCTCATCTTGTTTACGACTTAATGCACTCTTTTTATCGTTTGCTATCTGAAAAATCTTACTTCCTATCTTCGTATAAATATCTGTTCCTGTTAGTTTTTCGAGTATCTGAGTTTTTTCATCATCCTTGCTTTTCAAGAACCGTGTAAATTCTCCCTGAGCCAACATAGTAGTGCGACAAAACTGTTCAAAATCGAGTCCAACCAAACGAATTATTTCACTTTTAACATCTTTAACATTGCTCAACACTTTATCCGTCTTCAAATCTTTCAGACTCCATTCGACCTTTTTTATAGCTCCTGCCAATTTTCGATAGGCACGAACCACCGACCACGTTGCAAGATATTTATTTTCATCTATACCTGTAAAATAAAGATCCACAGAAGCTTCAATGGTATTTCGTCTCATCAACTGATATACATTATCTACCCGAAGTTCTTCTTCTTTCGATTCACGGTAGTTGATATAAGTGCCCGCAGTAGCTTGTCTGAAACGGGGAGTATCGTTGTATAAAGCTAAGCAAATTGCATCCAATATAGTAGTTTTTCCAGCTCCTGTATCGCCACAAATCAGGAACAAAGGTTCTTCGGCCAGTGCACCGTGTTCAAAATCTATCTCGGCATACTCCAATGAAGCAATATTTTTAATAATCAGCCTTTGTAGTTTCATACTTGTTCCTCCTCTTTTAGCTGCTGAATAGCCATTTCCATACATTTTAATAAATCTTCGCTCATCTCGCAATTATGACGTTGTTTGTAAAAACGTTGTGCTATTTCCAAAGGAGAAATTTCTTGCATTTCTTCCAACGACAATTTGTTCTCGTTCGCTTCTTTTTCAATAAGGTGTTCACGAGTTTGCTTTACAATACAAAGCCTTGCTTTTTTACTCTTCAATATCTCGGATGCTTGTTCTTTCGCATCAGCGGTTAAATGTTCTTTTATTAGAACATTCAAGCGAATATACGCTTCTTCGTCATCCGAAACATTTTTCTTCAACTCTTCCAATGCCTGTTTTAGTTCCGTGGGCTTTTTAGGAATGGTGAGAAGCGGTTTCAGGTTTCTGATTATACGAGTTTCGATAGTGGATTCCTCACCAGTATGCAACGTTACAATGGTTATTGAATGAGGATAGTTTTCATCAAAGCTTACCGGAAGAGGCGAACCACAGTAACGTGCCGTTCCATTGGTGTTCTTCAATGTTTGCGGACAGTGAATATGTCCCAAAGCCAAATAATCGTATCCCTTCCCAAACTCTTGCACCTCCACATAATCTATACCACCCACCGTTTCATCGTGTCCAGTTATGTCACATCCCGTAGCCGACAAGTGCGCCATCAGTACTATCGGGAGAGTACACACATTTCGCTTTTGCACCTCAGCCAGCAAAGTTTGAAAAAAACGGGGTTGTCTTTGTTCACGCTTTGTCTCATCACATAGCATAGGAAAGTTTTGGGGATAGCAGTGAGGTACAGCCACCACATAACCCACCATTGCATTTTCTGAGTTCTTTATCTCAATAATATGTTTATCAAAGTCAAAGTCACCATTTATGCTATTAAACGAGCCTACAACTTTCACATTAACCACGTTCCATAAGTTGCTGCTCATCTCAAGCTTCGAACTGCTATCGTGATTGCCTGCTGTGACCACAATAGTCATTGCCGGATGTGCCAAACGAATCTTTAGCAATCCATCTGTATACATTTTCTGAACCGCCGCAGATGGTGTAGCAGTATGAAACACATCTCCACTCACCACCATCGCATCTGGTTTTTCTTCTGCCACAATAATAGCCAGCTGAGTTAAAAAATCATTCTGCTCGTCCATTCGGTCTAAGTTGTAGAGCGTGTGCCCCAAGTGCCAGTCACTTGTATGTAGTATTTTCATAAGTATGTTTAATAAAAAAATCGCTACTAAAATAACTCTTATTATTTTAGCAGCGAAAGCCTATTCCGAAATTATCAAAATTATTTCAATCGTTCTTTCAATTTCCAAATACGATTGTAAGCTTCATCAATGCGTTCGGGCGTTATTTTACCCTCTTCAACCAATTGATTAATGGTGTTTACAGTTGTCTCAACCAAGTTGACATAATAAACCTCGGCATTATTGGCAACCAGTATAATATCAGCACCTGCATTGATAGCCAATTCTAAAGCTTTCTCGTACGAATACTCTTTGGTTATCGCTCCCATATGCATATCATCAGTTGCTACCACTCCATCATAGCCAATGTCTTTGCGCAATAGTTTTTCAATAGTCAACTTCGACAAGGAGGCGGGATAATCTGGGTCGATGTGTTTATTAAACAAATGCCCCACATTAATCATATCCACCTTTCCTCTTTTCACTAATTCACGATAAGGTAGCAGCTCTATATCCTCAAAAGTTTCTGTCACATCTACAAAGCCCAAGCGAGAATCATTTTTAGAACTGCCGTGACCAGGAAAATGTTTGATGGCATTCAACACACCACTGCGGTGATATTCAGTAATCACAATATCGGCCTCTTCAACCACACGCCACGGGTCGTCCGAATAAGAACGTTCGCGCTTTCCAATCACAGGGTTATCAGGATTGACATTTACATCCACACAAGGAGCAAAATTAAAATTAACGCCTAAATCATTCAGTTGCATCGCATTGAGCCGAGCATAATATTTTGAAGAATCCGAGCGATTCAAATCGCCCAAATATTTAGCCGAAGGCAAAGTAAAGAAACCATTAGCTGGGTGTAACCTCGACATTTCTCCTCCTTCTTGATCTACCGCAATCAGCAGCGGCGTATCACTTACATCTTGAAGGCTTTCTACCAACTTCTTTAGCTGTGTGGGATTTTCTATATTACGAAGTTCAGTGGGGTTGCTTTCATTTCTATCAAATAAGATAACGCCACCAACATTATACTCTTTCAATTGTTTGGCAAACTCATCACTCAGTTCCGTACCATCAAAACCCACTATCAGCATTTGACCTATTTTTTCTTTTAAAGTCAATGCCATTTGAGGTTTTTGTCTGGTAGAACAGGCTATCAAACAAGCAGTTGTAATTAATATCAATATGAATGCAATTTTCCTCATCACTGACAAATTTATAGCATTTGTATAAAAATTAAAGTAAGTTTTCTGTGAAAAATGATGTATTTATTTAAAAGTAAACACTTTATTTGTACATTTGTTCCTGTCAAAATAGATTATACAATGAAAACAACAGAATATACAAATTTTTCTTTTCTGCGATTTCGCAAATGGTCGAGAAAAGGGTATGCTGTGTTTTCAAGTTTAGGAAGACAAGTCACTATCGGTCAACTTCATTACGATGTGGCTGAGCGTTCGCTCGCAAAACAGAAATCTGTTCAAAATATTTCATCCAATATACTTATGACATTAGAAGACTTGAAAAGCCAAGTGCTTTGTGGAGTAGACATTACTCCCGAACAAGCTTCGTGGCTTGCCTGCATTGCCAACAAAGAGGCCTTGTATGCAGCAGCACACGAAATCACCGCACAGTGTTCGCAACGTGAATTTGATATGTGTTCCATTATAAATGCCAAATCGGGTCGTTGTCCCGAAAACTGCAAGTGGTGCGCACAGTCATCTCACTATAAAACCAATGCCGATGTTTACGACCTCGTTTCTCCCGAAGAGTGTCTGCGACAAGCTCAATACAATGAAGCACAAGGCATCGCACGTTTCTCACTCGTCACCAGCGGACGAAAACCTTCTCCAAAACAAATGACGCAACTTTGTGAATCAACTCGATTGATGCGTCAGAAAAGTTCCATCCAACTATGCGCCTCTTTGGGTCTACTTACCGAAAGCGAACTACAAGCCCTTTTCGATGCAGGCATCACTCGCTATCACTGCAATTTAGAAACCGCTCCCTCTTATTTTGGCGAACTGTGCTCTACGCACACGCAAGAACAAAAACTTGCTACACTTGCAGCAGCTCGCAAGGTGGGTATGGATATTTGCTGTGGCGGCATTATCGGTATGGGCGAAACAATGGAACAACGAATTGAGTTTGCCTTTACTCTTCGCCAATTGGAGGTAGGTTCTATCCCCATCAACTTGCTAAGCCTCATTCCGGGCACTCCACTCGAAAAACAAACACCACTTACCGAAGAGGAAATATTAACCACCATCGCCTTATTCCGTTTTGTCAATCCCACAGCTTATCTTCGTTTTGCAGGCGGACGTGCTCAACTGTCGCCCGAAGCAATGAAGAAAGCTTTGTATGTTGGCATCAATTCGGCTATTGTAGGCGATTTGCTTACTACACTCGGCTCGAAAGTAGCAGAAGACAAAGAGATGATTCTTGATAGTGGCTATCAACTGCCCACATCGTCATTCGATAGAGAGCATCTTTGGCATCCATACACTTCTACCACCAATCCACTACCTGTATATGAGGTAGAGCGTGCAGACGGTTGCACCATCACACTAAGTAATGGGCAAAAGCTGATAGAAGGGATGTCATCGTGGTGGTGTGCTGTTCACGGCTACAATCATCCGGTGCTTAATCGGGCCATTGAGGAACAAACTCAAAAGATGGCTCACGTTATGTTTGGCGGACTAACCCACGCCCCCGCTATTGAGTTGGGCAAGCAATTACTCTCCATTGCCCCACCTTCAATGCAAAAGATATTTTATGCCGATTCGGGATCGGTGGCCGTTGAGGTGGCATTGAAGATGGCCGTACAATACCAGTATGCAGCCAGCAAACCACAAAAATCAAACTTTGCCACCATTCGCAATGGCTATCACGGCGACACTTGGAATGCAATGTCGGTGTGCGACCCCGAAACAGGAATGCACAGCTTATTTGGAAGCTCGCTACCTATTCGCCACTTTGTGCCACAACCCACTTCACGCTTCGATGGCGAATGGAACGAACAAGATATAGAACCACTGAAAGAGCTTTTTGCAGCACACGCCGATGAGATAGCAGCATTCATTATAGAACCCATTGTGCAAGGAGCAGGTGGTATGTGGTTTTATCACCCACAATATCTAAAAGAGGCTATCAAATTGTGCCGAGAATACAATGTGCTTGTTATTTTCGATGAAATAGCTACCGGCTTTGGACGAACAGGCAAACTGTTTGCTTGGGAATATGTGGGTATAGAGCCTGATATAATGTGTGTAGGCAAAGCACTTACAGGTGGATATATGACATTGTCGGCAGTGCTGACAACCAACCACGTGGCAGATATGATTTCCAATCACTCACCATATGCCTTTATGCACGGGCCTACTTTTATGGGCAATCCGCTGGCTTGCGCTGTGGCAAGCGCATCTGTCAAATTGTTGCTTGAATCGGATTGGCAAAGCAATGTGAAGCGCATCGAAACTCAGTTGGAAAATGAGTTATCAGCAGCCAAAACACTTGCTGTTGTAAAAGATGTGCGGATATTGGGAGCTATTGGCGTGTTGGAACTTCACAAACCCGTTGATACGGCCTATATGCAGCGTCGATTTGTAGAAGAAGGCATTTGGATTCGTCCTTTCGGCAGATTGGTGTACGTAATGCCTCCCTTCATTATCTCTACCGAGGAACTATCTAAACTAACCCAAGGTATCATCAAAATTGTGGGCGAGCTATGAGTTTATATGAGCGAATGCAAAATGAGTTGCAACAATTGGCAGCAACGGGAAACCTCCGTTCACTTCCCCACATAGAGCATCACGATACAAAGGTGACGGTAAAAGGTAAACAAATGCTCAACCTTTCGTCGAACGACTATTTAGGACTGGCAAGCAGAACTGAACTGCGAGCTGAGTTTTTGGCAACAATCCAACCCGAAACATTTCAGCCCACCAGCTCTTCATCGCGCTTGCTCACAGGCAATTATTTGGCGTACGAGCAAGTAGAGCAACAAATGGCAACCCTGTTTGGCACAGAGAGTGCGCTTGTGTTCAACAGCGGCTACCACGCCAATTTGGGCATTTTGCCAGCAGTGTGCAATGCGCAAACCCTAATTCTTGCCGATAAACTGGTTCACGCCAGCTTGATTGACGGCATTCGGCTTAGTACGTCAAAGTGTATTCGCTACCGACACAACCACTATATACAGTTAGAGCGATTGATAGAAGAGCATCAACACACTTACGAGCAGATTATCGTCGTGACCGAAAGCATCTTTAGTATGGATGGCGACAAAGCCAACCTGAGCGAACTGGTGCGACTAAAAAAAGCCTACCCCAATGTGCTGCTTTATGTAGATGAGGCACACGCTTTTGGTGTGCGTGGCGAAAAAGGGCTTGGAGTGGCCGAGGAAGAAGGATGTGTTCAAGAGATTGACTTTTTGGTAGGCACATTTGGCAAAGCATTGGCTTCGGCAGGCGCATACATTGTGTGCAAAAAAGTGTTGCGCGAGTACCTGATAAACAAAATGCGCACACTTATTTTCACCACCGCCTTGCCTCCCGTTTGCCTGTCGTGGATCTCTTTTCTTTTAGAACGCTTACCACAGTTCAAAGCGGAGCGCAAACACTTGATGCACATTAGCGAACAGCTAAAACAAGCGTTGATAAGCAAAGGGTTTGATTGTCCATCGGACAGCCACATCCTGCCAATGATTGTAGGCGATAGCCGAGCTACCATTGCAACTGCCGAAACATTGCAAAAAAAAGGATTTTACGCATTGCCAGTACGCCCACCAACAGTTCCTGAGGGTACATCACGTATACGCTTTTCGCTGACCGCCGCACTCACCGAAAGCGAAATACAACAGTTGATTGAAGCTCTATAAACAAATGCAACATAAACTGTACACAAGTCAGTTGTTGACTATTAACATCTAAAACGTCAATTGTCAACAGTTATCTTCTCAACTCTTAACAGTTGACAAATCAAAAATGATATAACTATGCAACAAGTATTTATTATAAAACAAAATAACCCCAATCTTCTCCTCTTCTTTGCTGGATGGGGAATGGACGTACACCCGTTTGAGCATTTTCGCCCTGCTCATCACGATTTTCTGATTTGCTACGATTATCGCTCGCTTCATTTTGACGTTAGTCTACTCAATGGCTACAAGCAAATTGATGTAGTGGCGTGGTCGATGGGTGTTTGGGCTGCCACACAGGTATCATTTCCAACATCGGCTGTTGTTGGCAAACGGATTGCTATCAACGGTACTCCTTACCCCATAGATGCAGAGCGAGGCATTCCTCCGGCTATTTTTAGCGGCACGCTCGAAGGGCTTAACGAAACCACATTAAAAAAGTTTCAGCGACGGATGTGTGGCACGATGGAAAGTTTCAAGCACTTTCAATCTATTGCTCCACAACGCTGTATAAAATCTTTAAAAGAAGAGTTGGCAGCAATAGGCAAAATGTACGAAACCACCCCTAAACAGCCATATCATTGGGACGAAGCTTTTGTGGGAACAAACGACCACATATTTCCAGCCGAAAACCAACAACGTGCTTGGCAAGCAGAGCACATAGCTTGTCGGCTTGGCGAAGAGGCACATTACGACAAACAGTTGTTCACCACCTATTTAGAGACTTTATGGACAAAAAGCTAATTGCAGAACGATTTTCGCGAGCCGCCACCACATACAGCCAAGAAGCTTGCATACAGCAACAGATAGCCAAACGAATGTCTGCTCTACTTGCCGAACATCTTGCATCGTTCAAGCCCCGCACCATTGTAGAGTTTGGTTGTGGCACGGGCAATCTATCTCGAATTTTGATGGAGCAATTTCGTCCCGAAGAGTTATTACTGAACGACCTTTGCGACAAGATGCGCGATCGCTGCGAAGAATTGATAGGCAAGGGAGTAGAATTTGTAGTAGGAGATGCCGAACAAGTAGAGTTCCCTCGCAACCGAGATTTAATCACCTCGTGCTCCACGCTTCAGTGGTTCGACGCACCCGATGTTTTTTTGCAACGTTGCAGCAATTATTTACATAGTGACGGCTATTTGGCATTCAGCACATTTGGCAAAAAAAATATGCAAGAGATACGCGAAACTACCAAACAAGGATTATCATATCTGTCAACAGACGAGTTGTGCAACTATCTATCGCAACATTACGACATCATTTATACCGAAGAACAAATTATTGAACAATATTTTGAAGACCCCAAACAAGTACTTCGTCATCTAAAAGCCACAGGAGTCACAGGCATTAGCAACCCACACTGGACACCCCGCATCTTGATGCGTTTTTGCGAACAGTATGGCAAGCTATTCACCACCCCACAAGGAGTTAGGCTCACCTATCACCCCATCTACATCATCGCTAAAAAGAAAAAACAATGAAAGAAAATATCTATTTTGTAAGTGGCATCGACACCGATGCAGGCAAAAGTTTTGCCACGGGATTTATCGCACGCGAAAGAATGAAGCAAGGTGAAAGCGTAATCACTCAAAAACTGATTCAAACCGGCAATGTAGGATATTCAGAAGACATAGACCTGCATCGCAAACTAATGGGAATAGAGCATACCGAAGCTGATAAGAGCGGGCTGACTATGCCAGAGATTTATTCTTATCCCGCTTCGCCTCACTTGGCAGCACGCATAGATGGTCGCCCTATCAATTTCGCAAAAATAGAACGAGCCACCAATAAGTTGAGCGAACTCTACGACACCGTGCTGCTCGAAGGAGCTGGCGGATTGATGGTGCCACTCACCGAAGATTTTCTAACCATCGACTATATTACCGCCAAAAAGTTTCCGCTCATTTTTGTCACCTCAGGAAAACTGGGAAGCATCAACCACACTCTACTTAGCTTAGAGGCAATACGCAGCCGTGGCATCCACCTGCACACCGTTGCCTACAACCTCTACCCCACCGCAAAAGACAAAACGATTCAAGAAGATACGAAACGTTTCATCAAGGCTTATTTAGAGAAATACTTCCCCGAAGCACATTTTATAGTGATTCCTGAAATAGAGAAGACCACATAGTAGCATCGCTATACTGTGACAACCCGTTTCAGGTTATCACAAGCGTTCATAAAGAGGGGAGTACACCACCTTTTTACAGCGTTTGTGAGATTATCAATAAAAAGACAACCGCGCTTAGGAATAAGGTATAAAGCAGACAACCAAAAACAGGGATTAAAATAAATCTTGTCAACCGATAATAGGGATAAGGCTGTTTATGTGACAACCCATTTCAGGTTATCACAAAGCCTATTTAGTTCCACCCCCTTGAAACTAAAGTTTCTCGGCCTTGGAACAAAAGTTTCACCTTGTTGAAACAAAAGTTTCAAGGGGATGGAGATAGTAAAACTTTCTAAAAGGTAAAACACTGAAAAGAGGATGTGCCTATTATAACACACCCTCTTCTTTGAAACATTGCTAAATAGATATGTAGTGATGTAACTTAATCCACTTGTTGCACACGACGTTGCTTTTTCTTTATCAATCGACGAATCCACAGATAATAACCTGTTAGTGGTAGAGTGCCACCAATCAGCGCAGCAATGAAGTAGAGGATTCGGGTTATCACTCCTCCCCAATTGCCCACGTGTACCGAATAAATCCATCCACGCATTTTGCCCGATTTACTTTGATCTTCATACAGTTCGATTCCTGTGATTTTGCCGTTTTGCTTATCGAAAGTATATTTGTCGGAAGCACGCTGATTGCCTATTCTATCGAACGAAACATTTGCCGTACCATCTGCTACGGTGATTTGCTTGAAAGTGGGATTCAATTCGCTTACTTCGTCATATACCTGCTGCCAATGGCGGAATGTGCCGCGACGTTCCCCACGTTGTTCGCCTTCTGCTCGTCTTTCGCCTTTGTATTCGTTTCTATTCTCTCCTTTTTCTACATTATCTTCATTTCTTTTGGGTCTGCCCTCGCCTCTTTCCAATCTGTTTTCTGCACTGACACCTTCGGGTCTTCCTCCTCTACCTTCACCACGTTGTTCGACATTGGTTGCCAAAGATTGATTGGTGTTGATTGGTGCCGTAGCAGATTGCTGTGCGGGTGTAGCTCCGTGAGGAGGGCCTTGTTGAGTTTCTACACCAAACACCTTATAAAAACCTGTACGATACCATTGGAAAGACCACGTCAAACCAGTAAGTGCCATTACCAATAGCAGAAGTGTGGCATAAAAACCACCTGCTACGTGCAAATCGTACCAAAAACGATGTTGACCTTTGTTTGCTACAATTTTCAAACGATTTTTTAATCCTTTTACTGTGCGAGGAACCCAAATAACCAAACCTGTTATCAGTACAAATACAAACATCAATGTGCTTGTGCCCACAATTACTTTACCCCAAAAAACGCCACCATCGGGTTTCATACTGTCGAGCAACCAACGGTGCATTCTAAACATAAAGGTAAAGAAGGGAGCACGTTCGTTTTTCGCAACCACTTCGCCAGTATACGGATCGACAAACACCGCAGCACGACGAGGTTTAGAAAGATTGACTTGATAAGTGCGGTTGGCATCGGGAGAAATGGCTACGCTCGTAATGGAAACTGAGTCGGGTAATGTACGCGACACCGACTTCATCAATTCGCCAAGTGGTATTGGTTGCCCCGTTACCTCTTTCACAAAGTAGCGATGGCGCATAGTCATCTCGTTTATTTCGGGTTCGAAGATTAATGTTGCACCTGTGAGGCACACAATGGCAATGATTATTCCAAATGGGACAGAAAGCCATAAGTGTATTTTACTAAACAATTTTCTCATTTTCGTAGTTTGATTATCATTCTTATTAATTTATTGTTTCCTTATTTTCTCAATATGCTCACACATATCTTATTTCATTGCATCGATACAAATAGCAGCAATGCTTGCCTTCTTTTTACCAACTGCAAATTTCTTATAAAAAAAACAAAACCACAATCGCCTTTTATAGGTATAATAACGCACAAAAAAGCAAGATGTTGGGATGTTGGCAATACCAGATCGGAAGAGCGTCGTGTAGGGAAAGAGTGTTAAGATTAGTGTAG